>JAYUCJ010000231.1:0-1077 GCA_043740415.1 Polaromonas sp.
CTCTATCATAACTGCACCTTTACAATCCATGATTGATCATAAGGCACACAAAAAGTCTCCTATTGAATGGACACCTGCAGCCCTTGAGGCATTTCAAAATGTACGTGTAGCGATATCCCGCTGTCCGTTAATGTATTTTATCGATGACGTCTCACCCATACGGTTATACACCGATGCTTCCGACTACGGAATTGGTGGAGTACTCGTACAAATCGTTAACTCTGAATGGAGACCAATTGCTTTCATTAGTAAATCTCTTTCAGCTGTACAAACACGTTGGTCAACTATACAAAAAGAAGCTTACGCTATCTTTTTCTGTTGTCAGCAACTCGATTCTCTTATTAGGGATCGTCAATTTGTTATCTATACTGATCATAAAAATATCACATATATGAAACAAACACCAACATCGATGGTTTCACGATGGTTCATTGCTATGCAAGAACTTGATTTTACAGTCAAATTTGTTAAAGGTACTGAAAATCATTTGGCAGACAGTCTATCTCGATTATGTCCTAACATTTCGCGATTAGCTATTGGATTACCTCCTTCTGTATTTGATGCCCCTGAGGGATCAACTTTATCAGCTCTTTCTGATATTCCTCAACCTAATGACGAACAGTTAGAGGCTTTAGAACAATGTCACAATCCGTTTGTAGGACATGGTGGTCTTGACAGAACCATGACTAAACTTTTTAGTTTGGGATATATTTGGGATCATATGCGTCAACATGTCCGCATGTTTATTGACCAATGCCCTTGTTGTCAGAAGATGAGCGCTATTAAAGTGCCTATTAATGTTCAACATTATACTACTTCATCTGTACGTCCGTTCGATTTAATCAACGTCGACTTTTTAGGTCCATTTCCGGATAATACTTATGTATTAGTCATCATTGATGCTTTTACTAAGTGGACTGAGTTATACCATTGTAATGATGCCACAGCACGTTCAGCTTGTGAAGGTCTCTTACATCACTTTGGACGCTTCGGTGCACCAAATATGATAAGATCAGACAAAGGTTCGCACTTTGCGAATTCTGTCATTAAAGAATTTCTTATTCTGACAGGGACACC
>JAYUCJ010000232.1:0-1075 GCA_043740415.1 Polaromonas sp.
AACGCCGACAGCATCTACCGCCACGAACAGAGGTACGAAACAGAGCCAGAATTCGATCATGCGCTTACTGCTCGCGCACTTCGTGGCGCTGGTTCACAATCAGCACATCGCAGGTCGCCGCTTGGGCAACATCCTTGCTGACACTGCCTAACAGCCATTCATGGAAACCGCTCATGCCGTGCCTACCGATGACTATCAGGTCAGCAGGTAGTTGAGTCGCGCGTGCGCAAATTGCTACTGCTGGATATCCAGTGATAATAGTGTGCGTCATACGATTGTCGTGTTGGTCTGTCAGTATCTGGTCTAAATTTTTACCCACTTCTATCAGCGCATCGTTGTGGTACTTATGCAGTCTGGCATCGTTAAGACCTATTCTACGCATACGCGCCTCTTGCACCAGTTCAAAAATGTGCAGTAGTTCTATATGCGCTTCTGGCGCGGCAATACGGGCAAGCGTCGGCACCTCGGCAGATCCTGATGAAAAATCCACTGCGGCAATAACCTGCTGATAGGGTTCATCATTCACGTTTCTAACAATCAGCACTGGGCAGGTAGCCGCCCGCAACAGGCGCGTGGCAGTAGAGCCTAGCAGCAGATTGAGCAAGGTGTTTTCGCGCTCTCCGCGTGCGCCTGCCACAATCAGGCAATTAGCTTTGCTTGCAGCGTAGCTGGCGATTTCCGTGTGAGCGAGACCAATGCGCGTGGCGATTTGTGCTGATATATCAAAGTCTTTTTGTAGCTTGGCTGCAAGTGTATTAAGTTGATCTTTGCTTAGCTCTTGTAGCATGTGCCCAAAATGTTTCTGATAACCAAAAGATAACTCAGTGCTTGTGTATAAATCTAAGGGGTGTACCACATGCATGAGGTGCAGCTCTGCATTGCGTTGTTTCGCAATTAGCGCTGCGCGCTGTACCGCTCGCTCTGCGGCGGCGGAAAAATCAGTAGTAGCGATGATGTGGGTAATGGCGTGCATGGGGCTCTCCTTGATGGTGCCTTCCTGAACGACTTAAACTTCGTCACGCGGTGTTTTACTGCGCATCAGCAACTCCATAAAATCTCCTGGTACTGGAAAGAT
>JAYUCJ010000233.1:0-1075 GCA_043740415.1 Polaromonas sp.
CGGTACACCTTGTTTTTGTACCTGCGGGTGGTGGTGACGACGTGGGCGGTTCCGGTTCGTGTTGCCATGAAGGGATTATAGGCACAACAAAACAAATATCAAGTATATTTAGTGACTACATGTAAGCACCAAGAAAAGGCCATCATGAGACGGCCTTGCCCAGCTACAGGGAGGAAATTTGAAGGGTCAGTGACTACGAAAACGGTGGAACTTCATTAGGCATGGCGGTGCGCCCCGGCGATTTGCTGGCCGTCGTCAACCAAGTGCCTGAGCCAGGTACGCTGCTGTTGGCCGCGCTGGCGCTAGTTGGGATGGGAGTTGTCAAAAAGCGTCGGCCACTGTGGGCCGCGGCGCTTTGAACCGTTTGGCGCTTTCGCCCCTTGAGTTCTTTAAGCCCAAAACTGGGTGGATATTTGGCTTCTGGGCGCTTATCAAGGTTTGAGTTTCGCCCTAAACCCACACCACATTCACGCCGCCAGCAACTGCCCTTCAAGAACATTTTGAATGGCAATCGGCGCAAACATTTCGGCGGGATAGAGGTAGCCTTCGCCCGACTCGTCAATGACTCGAATCATTCCAATGGCTTGTGCCTTGGCGTCTTCCAGTACGTTGTAGAGCTTTCGGGCTTCAAGCGATGCCTCGTAGCCAGAATTCTTGATGCAGACAGTCCATTTCATAGCAATTCCTTGATTTTCATTTCAACTTTGCCAACGCCGTGAGCCTCATACCAGTGCAACTCGGCTCGGAAAAATTCACCGCTGGCGGGTATGAAAATGCGGGCAAAGCCTTTGCGCTTTTTCCAGTTTTTGCCACCATAGCAATCGACAAATCGGTGCAACTCACGAATCTTCGAGCCCTCAGCAAAAGTCTCCTGGTTTGTGATTTCACCGGTTAGTTCCCAATTCATGGTGTTGGTTCTCGTTCGTAAAACTTTACCAGCCATGTGTCGTTCTTTGCACGTGCCGCCAACGGTTTAAAATTCGCGGTCGACTGACAGATCAAGGATGTTGGAGTGACGGTTGAGCTTACCCCCAAACCTCCTGCGCCGTTTCAATCACCAGCCGCAGCTTCGCCC
>JAYUCJ010000234.1:0-2807 GCA_043740415.1 Polaromonas sp.
GTACCACTCCTTCCCATCCCGAACAGGAAAGTGAAACGCCTTAGCGCCGATGATAGTGCGGATTCCCGTGTGAAAGTAGGACATCGTCAGGCTTCTATACTAGAAAAACCCTCAGTGAAAACTGAGGGTTTTTTTTCGTCTGTCGAAATGCCGAAGTTAATGAAGTTGTTGAAAAGATCGCAAAAGATAGCAAAAGATCGTTGTAAAAATTGGCTTGAACTTATTTAGACAATAATGCCTCTTTGAGCTTGTAGTCGACAGGGGCAGGGCCTAGCCAAATACGTAAGAGCGCGGCGAAAAACTCTGGCTCTTTGAATGGTTCCTCTTGTGGGCTACCTTTGACCGTCAAAAGCCCACCCGTTCCTGGCACCCATTCAAACGTAAAACTGTCACCAGTGACTAGTTTTTTCTGGTCACTGAAAATTTGTCCCATGCGAATCAGTCCTGGAATCAATTTCGACATCGCCGTCTTAGGCGCGTTGTCCTCCACACCTCGTGTGAATAACTTGCCCAATTCGTTCGAGTCAATATCGCGCAACATGGTGATGCTGATGCGCTTAGCGCCAGCCATAGACAATGCTTCTTCGGGCGAAGACGTCTTTTTGGGTAAATACAAGCCAGCCGAATATACTTTAAACACCGCTTTGTAACGTACCCCCGCACCGTTGAGCACCAACTTGCTGCCGCGCTGGTCTATAGTGTCTTCAAATTTAACACCGGCTACATCCACCGTTGCAGCGAACGCACCTTGACTGCCCACAGAGCAGGCAAGAGCTAAAACTAATCTGGCAAGTTTGGGGAATGATTTTTTATACATATGAATCTCTACAAAAGAATAGCGTGAATAAATCAGCTGCAGAATACAAAAATAAAGTGAACGATCGTGCTTTTTTCTGCTTATTATCACGGATACACCTACTCATGTTGCCACGGGTTTACGCTAGTTTATGTAAATTTGAAACGTTTTTGATGGCAATGGCTTCGGACTTTGCTACACTGTGTCCTTATGTTCAAACATTGCGTTTCCAACGTTGTCACCCTGGGTTTAAGCACCGGTCATTTTGACCGAGGAGCTTGGCTTTGGCGTCCCTTAAATTAACGTATTTTCTTTTGTCAAATCTTGCATGCTCTGCAAAATCTTGGCACTATTGTTTGAACAGCTTCTGCCGCAACAACTCTTATTTAGTTGTCTGCTGAAGTAGCCGCTAAAAATAAAACGTACTATCTAGCGTGTTTTTAGCGCATGCATATAAGGCCCTATCGTGATCATCGAACAAGAATTTAACCAACGTAAAGCGCAAGGCTTCAACCGCATTCCCTTGATGCTGCAAGCCTTTGCTGATCTGGAAACCCCGTTGTCGCTCTATCTCAAGCTGACGCAGAAGATTAAAAACAATAGCACTACAGGACTTTATAATGCGGGCAAGAATAGTTTTTTGCTTGAATCGGTGGTCGGTGGTGAGCGTTTTGGTCGCTACAGTTTTATCGGACTACCGGCTCGGACTTTGCTCAGGTCTTGCGGCTTTGGCGCTGATGCGAAGACCGAAGTCGTGACCGATGGCGTCGTCGTTGAAACCAGCCGCATCAACCCGTTGGACTTCATTGCGCAGTACCAGCAGCGTTTCAAAGTCGCGCTGCAGCCCAGCATGCCGCGCTTTTGTGGCGGTTTGGCGGGCTACTTTGGCTACGATGCGGTGCGTTACATCGAGAAAAAGCTCGAAAAATCCTGCCCGCCCGACGAGCTGCACTGCCCAGACATCCTGCTGCTGCAATGTGAAGAACTGGCGGTGATTGACAACCTCTCCGGCAAACTCTCCCTCATCGTATACGCCGACCCCGCCCAGCCCGACGCCTACGCCGTGGCCAAAGCGCGTTTGCATGCCTTGAAGGAAATGTTGAAATCCTCCGTCAATGCGCCCGAGATTCACCCGTCCACCACTCACCCCGCTGTGCGCGACTTCGCCAAGGCCGACTACCTCGCTGCCGTAATGCGCGCCAAGGAACTGATTGCCGGCGGCGACTTCATGCAAGTCCAAGTTGGGCAGCGCATCAAAAAACGCTACACCGAGTCCCCGCTCAGTCTCTACCGCGCCCTGCGTTCGCTGAACCCCTCGCCATATATGTATTTTTACGATTTTGGCGATTTTCAAGTCGTGGGTGCGAGCCCAGAGATTTTGGTGCGGCAAGAAATGGTTGAAATTGCAGGCAAAACCGAGCAAAAAGTGACGATTCGCCCCCTCGCCGGCACTCGCCCACGCGGCGCATCGTCTGAGTTGGATAAAGCCGCCGAGGTCGAACTCATAAACGACCCGAAAGAACGCGCCGAGCACGTCATGCTGATTGATTTGGCGCGTAACGACATTGGCCGCATTGCTCAAATTGGCTCGGTCAAAGTCACTGAATCGTTCGCGGTCGAGCGTTACAGCCACGTCATGCACATCGTCAGCAATGTCGAGGGCATACTCAATCAAGGCATAACAGCTATGGATGTCCTCAAAGCCACCTTCCCCGCTGGCACCCTGACCGGTGCGCCCAAAGTACACGCCATGGAGCTGATCGACCAGTTAGAGCCCACCAAACGCGGCCTGTACGGCGGCGCGTGTGGCTACCTCAGCTTTGCCGGCGACATGGACGTGGCGATCGCCATCCGCACCGGCATCGTGCAGAACAACACGCTGTACGTGCAGGCCGCGGCCGGCGTGGTCGCCGACTCGGTGCCCGAGATGGAGTGGCGCGAGACCGAGGCCAAGGCGCGGGCGCTGATCCGGGCGGCGGAGCTGGTCGAAGAGGGGTTCTGATCGGGCCGC
>JAYUCJ010000235.1:0-20481 GCA_043740415.1 Polaromonas sp.
CGCTGAACCGGCTGTGGGGCCTGCGCTGGCCGCGCGCCCGGCTCATGGAGCTGGGCCTGCAACTCGGCGCCGACGTGCCGTTCTTCATCGCCGGCCGCAATGCCTTCGTCGAGGGGATCGGCGAGATCGTGACGCCGATCGAGTTGCCGCAGACCTGTCTGGCGATCATCTACCCCGGGGTGTCGGTGCCGACAGCCCTGATCTTCGCCGACGCGGAATTGACAAGGGATACCGAAGCCCTCAAAATCTCGGACTTTTCGCGAAGCGGGTCGGGCTCTGGTTTCGGCGTCCTCCGCGAGGCGGCGCGCGCGGCGTGCGGGGTCTTGCGAAACGACCTCGAGGCCGTGGCGTCTGCGCATTTCGAGCCGGTGAAAGATGCGTTGTCATGGCTCGGCCGCGAGAGCCGAGGCGCGATCGGGCCGGCGCGCATGAGCGGCTCCGGCGCCTGTGTGATCCGGCCGTTCGAAACCGAAGCCGATGCAGCGCGAGCCGTCGAGGCATTACCCGCGGGGTGGTCCGGCTGGAGCGTGAAGAGCCTCGCCGCCCACCCGCATTGCGAACTCGCGGCGGACGAGACGGATGGGGCGGCGTCCGACGCTCCAGGTGGATCGGACGCGTCGCACTGAAGTACACAGATTTCGGAACACAGAGTTCGCCGTCACGACCTTGGTGCGGCAAAGCAGTTGCGTAGGGGAGTCGCCAAGTTGGTTAAGGCACTGGATTTTGATTCCAGCATGCGAAGGTTCGAGTCCTTCCGCCCCTGCCAAATATATTGAAAGCACATTTTGTGCTGATATTTTCAGTACCAAATGTATTGATGCTTTCTTTCAGCACATCCTGTGTTGATGTTTAGCGCACATATTGTTATCGCATACATTTAACGCACGCAGCGTGCTAACTTATTGTCCAATTTATGTCGCAAGCCCACACACCTGATTTTCTGGTTTTCACCGGCAATGCCAACCCTGGCATGGCGGCTGAAATTGCGCACCATTTAGGCATTTCACTCGGTGCTGCAGATGTGGGCCGTTTCTCCGATGGTGAAGTCACTGTAGAAATCAAACAAAACGTGCGTGCGCGTGACGTGTTTGTGGTGCAATCCACCTGCTCACCGACCAATGAAAATTTGATGGAACTGCTGATCATGGTTGACGCTTTGAAGCGCGCCTCGGCAGAACGCATCAGCGCCGTGATTCCGTACTTCGGTTATGCCCGTCAAGACCGCCGCCCACGTTCAGCGCGCGTGCCCATCACGGCCAAAGTGGTTGCCAACCTTTTGCAAACCGTCGGTGTTTCACGCATTTTGACCATGGATTTGCACGCAGATCAAATTCAAGGTTTCTTCGACATCCCTGTAGACAACATTTACGCTTCACCTGTTTTGCTGGGTGATTTGCGCCAGAAAAATTACGAAGATTTGATTGTTGTGTCTCCCGACGTCGGTGGCGTAGTCCGCGCGCGCGCCTTGGCCAAACAACTTGGCTGCGACATGGCGATCATCGACAAACGCCGCCCAAAAGCGAATGTCTCTGAAGTGATGCACGTGATCGGTGACATTGATGGCCGCAACTGCGTCATCATGGATGACATGATCGACACGGCGGGCACGCTGGTCAAAGCGGCTGAAGTTCTGAAAGAACGCGGCGCTAAAAAAGTTTACGCTTATTGCACACACCCTGTTTTCTCTGGCCCCGCCATTGAACGCATTCGCTTGGGGGATGCTTTGGATGAGGTCGTGATCACCAACACCATTCCCTTGAGTGAAGAGGCGAAGGCCTGTAAAAAAATTCGCCAACTCTCCGTCGCGCCTTTGATTGCTGAAACCATTCAGCGCATTGCCAGCGGAGAGTCGGTCATGCGTTTGTTTGACGATCAAGAGCAAAATCTTTTTTGATTTTGAGCTGATGGTCAACAACAAGTAGGCCGCAAAAAATAATATATTTTTTGCTGGTCTTTTTTAAACCGGAATCACACTGGTCGCGGTGGGTTCCTAGCTAGGAGTTAATTATGAAATTCGTCGCTTTTGAGCGCGCAAAGCAGGGCACGGGTGCGAGCCGCCGTCTGCGTATCTCCGGTCGCACACCGGGCATTATTTACGGCGGTTCTGGCACACCTGAACTCGTTGAACTTGACCACAATGCACTGTGGCACGCCTTGAAAAAAGAAGCGTTCCATTCTGCTATTTTGGACATGGAAAAAGACGGCAAAGCCAGCAAAGTGTTGCTGCGCGACGTGCAATACCACCCTTACAAGCAACTCGTCTTGCACATCGACTTCCAACGCGTTGAAGCCGATCACAAGCTCACCATGAAAGTGCCATTGCACTACAGCGGTGATGAGTTGTCACAAGCCGTGAAAACTGAAAACTGCATCGCCAACCACGTGTTGACTGAAATCTTGGTGTCTTGCCTCCCGGCAGACTTGCCAGAATTCATCGCCGTTGATTTGAGCGGTTTGAAGAAAGGTGCTTCATTGCACCTGAACGACATCACCTTGCCAAAAGGCGTGTCTGCAGTGACCCACGGCGTGAAAAACCCTGTGTTGGTGTCTGTGGTGTTGGTGGCAGCGCCTGAAGTTGCACCTGTTGCTGACCCAGCAGCTGACGCGAAGGCAGCGAAAGCCGCCGCTAAGCCAGCCGCTAAAGCCCCAGCTGCTAAGAAATAATCCAAGCTTTTGCTTTGATGCAAAATTGGATTCAAAAGCCCACCTCGGTGGGCTTTTTTTTGCCCCGATAATCTATACATGATCAAACTTTTCGTAGGCTTGGGTAACCCAGGCCCAGATTACGCAGCCACGCGGCACAACGCCGGTTTTTGGTGGATTGATGAATTGGCGCGCCAGCTCAAAGTCACGCTCAGCATGGACAAAAGCTACCACGGCTACGTGGCGCGCACCACGGTGGATGGGCAAACCATTTGGCTACTGCAACCGCAAACCTTCATGAACTTGTCGGGCAAATCTGTCTCGGCGTTGGCCAAATTTTTCAAAATCAAGCCCGAAGAAATCTTGGTCGTGCATGACGAGCTGGATGTGGCTGCTGGCCAGCAAAAAATAAAATTTGGCGGCAGCCATGCGGGCCACAATGGGCTGAAAGACATCCATGCACAGCTGGGCAGTGCCGACTATTGGCGGCTACGCGTTGGCATTGGCCACCCGGGTGTGAAATCGGAAGTGCTGAACTGGGTGCTGAAAAAACCATCGGCAGAGCAACGCCAGTTGATTGATGATGGTATTGCGCGCTCGCTCAAAGCTCTGCCCGATTTTCTGAGTGGTGACATGGAGAAAGCCACCATGGTGGTGCACACCAGCAAGCCGCCTAGACCTAAAATTCCGAAGCCAATTAAGCTTGAGGAATAACTTGACCTTTTTCAGCTGTCAATCGCCGGTATTTATCCCACAGCTTTTCTTGCGATTCCACAAACTGCGGGTTTAACGGAATACACGCCACCGGACAAACTTGCACACACTGCGGCTCGTCAAAATGACCGACACATTCGGTGCATTTGTGCGGATCAATCTCGTAGATCTCTTCGCCCATGTAAATCGCGTCGTTCGGGCACTCGGGCTCGCACACGTCGCAATTGATACATTCGTCGGTAATCAGCAGTGCCATGGTGTCGATGCTTATACTGACGTTAAAGCCGATTGATGCGCTGATTTCAAGGCCACCGCCACCGGGCTGCTCACCATTTGGCCCACATCGCCGCCCAATTTGCTGATTTCACGCACCAAAGTGCTGCTGATGGGCTGCACGTCCAAGCCTGGCAGTAAAAAGATGGTTTCAACGGTGGGCATCAATTTGCGATTCATCGCCGCCATTTGCGCTTCGTAGTCAAAGTCAGTCACATTGCGCACACCGCGCACCACGGCCGTTGCACCCTGCGCTTTGCAAAAATCCATGATCAAACCATCAAATGGCATGACCAGCACATTCGCTACATTTTTAAGCGCTATTTTGGCAAGATTGATTCGGGCATTCAAGGGAAACAATGTTTTCTTATGATGGGCTAGAGCAATGGCAATGATCAGCGTGTCAAACAAACCCGCCGCACGGCGTGCCACGTCTTCGTGACCCAAGGTGATGGGGTCGAAGGTGCCGGAATAAACCGCGATGCGTTGCTGCTGGTTTGATGTTGTCATGGCGTTGATTATCCCAAATCTACCGAACTATTGGTCTTGAGGTGTTTCTGCCACTGGTTTTCGCAATAAATGGTAATGCACCATGCCCGCTTTGCCAAAACGGTGAACTTGCAAGCCAAAGACTTCGGCATCTTCTGCCGTCAACGTTTTGGACGATTCTAGGTAGATAAAGCCCTCATCCGTCACGGCCAAACTGGCCGCTGCTAAAGCGGCGTCTGCCACGCCAACGGCTTCAAACGGTGGGTCTAACAACACCAAATCGATGCTTTTTGAGGGCACTCGCTTCAAAGCACCCACGCCATCACCACGCTCGACCCTGACCATGCTCGCCCGCAACTTCGTCGCCGAGGCTTGCAGCTGCGCCACAAGCGCAGGCTGCTGCTCAACCATCAGCAC
This sequence comes from Polaromonas sp., assembly GCA_043740415.1. Taxonomy (GTDB): domain Bacteria; phylum Pseudomonadota; class Gammaproteobacteria; order Burkholderiales; family Burkholderiaceae_C; genus Aalborgiella. The sequence goes on from JAYUCJ010000235.1 coordinate 4,537, forward strand.
ATGGTTGGCACCGCGTGATGCCGCTTCAAAACCCAGCGCCCCTGTGCCCGCAAAGGCATCGACACAGCGCCAGCCGCTCAAATCTTGCCCCAACCAGTTGAACAGCGTTTCCCGCACGCGATCCGGAGTGGGGCGCAGCCCTGGAAAATCGGCAACAGACAGCTTGGTACGCTTCCACAACCCACCGATGATCCGAATCTCGCCCGATGGCGTGGTGGGGCGTTTGACGATGGGTTTCTTTTTGGGAACGATGGGTTTTAGTTTTGACATGAATGCAATAAAGTTAGCTCTGAGAAGTTAGCTCCGATTATTGCACCCCTCCTTACACGCCACCCAGTACGACAGTCACCATCCGCTCAGGTTGCAGTTTGCGCTGAAACGCGGCTTTGATCTGCACGGTGGTGATTTTGTCGATCTGCTGCGTCCACACGTCCAGATAATTCAAAGGCAATTTGTTCCAAGCGACATTGGCCACGTTGTCCAGCAGCTTGCGGTTGCTGTCTATTCTTAGGGCAAAGCCGCCTATCAGGTTGTCTTTGGCGGCTTTGAGTTCAACTTCTGTGGGGCCTTCGGCGACAAACTTGGCCAGCACGTCCTTGGACACCTGCACCGCCTGCGCGGCCTGGTCAGGCCGCGTTTGCAAGCCCAGCGTGAACGCGCCAGCATGGCTGCCGGGCTGAAAACCGCTGTAAACGCTGTAAGTCAAGCCGCGCTTTTCGCGCACTTCGTGGGTCAAGCGCGAGGTAAAACCACCGCCGCCCAAGATGTGGTTGCCCACCAACAGGGCGAAAAAGTCCGGGTCATCACGCTTGTAACCGGGTTGCCCAATCAACACATGCGCTTGGGCGGACTCAAAAGTGATGCGTTTGTCCTCGGCCTGTTTGAGGGGTTCAACTTCACGGATAGCAGTCAGTAGTGAGCACTCACTTTTCGGCAGTTGCCCTAATAGCTTAACAACCAAAGCATCTGCTTGCGGTTGGGTGACGGCACCGACGATGCTGACTTTGGCTCGGCACGGTAGCACCAAGGCCATGTAGGCCGCTTGCATGTCAGCCACGCTGATGACGGCCAGGCTAGCCTCAGTCGCCTCAAAACCGTAAGGATGTGCGCCGTACACCGCTTGGTTAAAAGCGCGGCCTGCCAGCGTTGCGGGGCGGGTGTTGGCTTCTTTGATGCTGGCGGCGATACGCTCGCGTTCGCGCAGCCAAATGGCGTTGGGCCAGGCGGGTTGCCCGATTTGCCGCGCCGCCAAATCAACCGCTTTGCCCAGCAGATCAGGGTAAGTGAGCGAGCGCAAGGAGAAACTCATGCGATCCGCCCCCGCCCCTGCGGAAAAGGAAGCGCCCAAATCTGCCCAGGCTTCGCTCAGCTGGTTGTCGTCCAAAGCGGCATTGACACCATCTGCCTTGATGCCTTTTGACAACATCATCGCCGTCACACTGGCCAAACCGGCTTTGTCGGCAGGGTCGCGGCGCAAGCCGGCATCGAAGTCGATTTGTACATCGACCATCGCGATGGCGGGGCTTTGCACCAAAAAGACTTGAACACCGCTGGGCTGCGTCCAGTTTTCGATCGGCAAGGCTGCAAAAGCCGAATTCAGGCAAAAAAGAGTGCCAAATATGACTTTAGCCGGCGTATTTATTGCCTGAGCTGCTATATATTTCATAGTAATTTTCAATGCCGTGCTCCTACTGGCGCAATGCGCGGTTTGCGGGTTTTGTCTATGGGTTGCGGGACGAGTACGCCCACCGTCAATTGGTCGTCGCCAAAATACGTAGTCGCCACCGCTTGCACTTGGGCGCTGGTGACGAGTCGCAATTTGGCTATCAAACGCGAACCCGCATCCACCGGCAGCCCCTGCACCCAATACGAACCCAATTCACGTGCTTGGTTCATCACGGAATCCAGCTTGTAGACCTCGCTCGCCACCCACTGGGTTTTCACGCGGTTCAGCTCGGCCTCACTGACGCCGTTTTTGGCAATCAGGGCAATTTGCTCGCGCAGCGCCGCTTCCACTTGCGCCGCCGTTTTGTCTTTGACGGGTGCGCCGTCTAAGAAAAACAACTGCGGGCCGCGCCCCATCAAACCGTTGTAAGCGCCGGCGCTGTTGGCGATGGCGTTGTCACCCTGCGTCATGGCTTTGTCGAGCCGAGCGCCCGCATAACCGTCCAGCACCGCAGCCAAAACCGTCAACGCCAAGGCATCATCCGGTGCAGATTCAGTATTCAGCAACGTTTCCGCCTTTAAACCCGGCACTTTGTAGGCCATGGCGATATAGGCTTGGTCGGCGGGCGCCTTGAAATCAAAGCGTTTGATACCGGCTTGCAGCGGCTCAAGGCGCGGTTTGCGCTCTGGCACGGCGCGCGTTGGAATGACACCGTAGTATTTCTCCGCCCACAGTTTGACCTGCGCCACATCCACGTCCCCCGCCACCACCACGGCAGCGTTGGCCGGCACATACCAGCGCTGGAAGAAAGCGCGGGCGTCCTGCGGCGTCATGGCGTCCAAATCGCTCATCCAGCCCACAATCGGGCGGCGATACGGGCTGGCGGTGTAGATGGTGGCATTCAGCGCCTCGCCCATCTGCGCACGCGGTGAATCTTCGGTGCGCATGCGGCGCTCTTCTTTGACAACTTCGATTTCTTTGGCAAACTCAGCGTCTGCCCACTGGTTGTTGCCAAAACGGTCGGCCTCTAGCCGCATCACGTCTTCTAGGCGGTTGGACGGGATTTGCTGGAAATAGCCCGTGTAATCTTTGGCCGTAAACGCATTTTCCCGCCCACCCAAAGCCGCCACTTGGCGCGAAAACTCGCCCACTTTGACGGTCGGTGTGCCCTTGAACATCATGTGCTCCAGCACATGCGCCACACCCGATGTGCCGTCCACCTCGTCCATAGACCCGACCCGCAGCCACAGCATGTGCACCGCCGTGGGCGCGCGTTTGTCAGGCTGCACAATGACGGTGAGACCGTTGGCGAGCTTGAATTGGCTGACTTGTGGGGCGGGCGACGTTTGTGCAAAACTGAGATTTGTACACAAACCAAGCCCCAAAACGAGGAAAAATGCTCTTGAAATAGGATGCTTCAAATCGTACCTTGTAGGTTTCATAGAATAGTGTGATTCTACGTACCTACATTCGTTCAATTTATCGTTCACATTCGCTTTCAGATTTGCCCTTTTTATGTTCAATTTCTTCAAGAAAAAACCCGCCCCAGAGGTCGTTAAAGAGGTCATCACGGAGAAAGTGATCCCCGCAACGGCGACGGCAGTTGTAACGCCACCTGCTCCACTCGCCCCAACGGCCGCCGAACCCGCCCCAAAAGCCGTACCGCGCCAAGCCTGGCTGGACAAACTCAAAGCCGGCCTGCGTAAAACCGGCAGCAGTATTGCGACCGTCTTCACCGGCACGCAGATCGATGATGCCCTCTACGAAGACCTGGAAACCGCGCTGTTGATGGCCGATACCGGCACGGCGGCGACGCAGTTTTTGCTGGACGACCTGAAACGCCGCGTCAAAGACAGTAAAACCACAGAACCGCAGGCCGTGAAAGGCTTGCTGATTGATGCGCTGGCAGATTTGCTCAAACCACTGGAGAAAGCGCTGCAAATCGGGCTGCACAAGCCCACCGTCATCATGGTGGCTGGCGTCAACGGGGCCGGCAAAACCACCTCCATCGGCAAACTAACCCGCCATCTAGCCACCCACGGTGCCAGCGTGCTGCTGGCTGCAGCCGACACCTTCCGCGCCGCCGCCCGTGAGCAGTTGAACGTCTGGGCCGACCGCAACACCGTAGATATCATCAGCCAAGACGGTGGCGACCCCGCCGCTGTGAGTTTTGACGCTGTCACCGCCGGCAAAGCACGCGGCAAAGACGTGGTGTTGATCGACACCGCCGGCCGCCTGCCGACGCAGCTGCATTTGATGGCAGAGCTGCAAAAGGTAAAACGCATCATTGCCAAAGCAGATAACGCCTCTATTTCGCCCTCAAATATTGATATATCCGGCGTATTTACTGCCTCAACAGCTATTAATAATATAGCTCCTCACGAGATTCTACTGGTCATCGACGGCAACACGGGTCAAAACGCCCTAGCCCAGGTCAAATCGTTTGACGAAGCTTTGGGTCTTACCGGATTGATCGTCACCAAGCTGGACGGTACCGCCAAAGGCGGCGTTTTGGCGGCGATTGCGCTGTGGGGCAGCTTGCGACCGACTGGTGCTGTGCCTGTCTATTTCGTCGGCGTGGGTGAAAAAGTCGAAGACCTGGAAACCTTCAACGCCAAAGAATTCGCGCAGGCTTTATTGTCTTAAATGACCCTTTTTATCCTCCTCGTTCCCTTACCCACCCCGTTCGGGTTGAGCCTGTCGAAACCCCTTCGACAAGCTCAGGGCGAACGGTAATTTCAACTATTCCACGATAAACACCATGACAAACCTCCTAGAACGCATAGAAATCGAATCCGCCCCCCACCCCACCGCCGCCGTCATCTGGCTGCACGGCCTGGGTGCCAGTGGTGACGACTTTGCCGCCATCGTGCCAGAGCTGGATTTAACCGGCTGCCCCGCCATCCGCTTCGTCTTCCCGCACGCCCCCGTCATGCCAGTGACGCTGAACGGCGGCTATGTCATGCCCGCTTGGTACGACATTTTTGGTACCGAACTGGGCGCAGGCGCTGTGAAACGCGAAGATGCCGCAGGTATCGCCAAATCGCAGCAGGACGTTGAAGCGCTGATCGCCCACGAAGTCGCCCGTGGCATCCACCCCTCGAAAATTGTCTTGGCCGGCTTCTCGCAAGGCTGCGCGGTGGCTTTGCACACCGGTTTGCGCCACCCAGCAAAGTTGGCCGGCATCATGGCCTTGTCAGGTTATCTCCCGGTCGCCAGCACAGTAGCAGCCGAGCGCAGCGCCGCCAACGCCAACACCCCCATCTACATGGCGCACGGCACAGAAGACCAGGTCGTCGTCCTCAGCCGCGCCGAAGCGTCACGTGATGTGTTGGCAGGTTTGGGCTACGCCATCCAATGGCACACCTACCCGATGCCGCACAGCGTGCATCCGAGGGAGATTGCGGATATTTCGGGGTTTTTGAAGGTTGTTTTGGCTTAAATTAGAACAATTTTGCTACAAATAAAATAGCTGCTCAGGCAATAAATACGCCGGCTACAGACAAATTTAGCTTAAAAATCGACCAATCTAGCCTTCGCAACCCCGTAAACCTGACTTTTATCCCGCCGCCCAACCGCAATCACGGTAACAAACAAAACGTCACCGTCAACACGGTAAACCAGCCGAAAACCGACGCGTTGGAGTTTGATTTTGTAGCAATCGACCATGCCGCCGAGGGCAGATGCGGGGACGCGGGGGTTTTCTAGGCGCTCGGCTAGTTTCTTTTTGAGGGGTTCGCGGATGCTGCCATCAAGCGCCTTCCACTCAGCCAGCGCCTGCGTGTGGAAACGCAAACTGTATATTGCCATCAGCCTGCCTTTTAAAGATCAGCCAGATTGACTTCAACAAACGGGCCATTGGCGCGTTCTTGCACGAGTTTGGCGTCTTCCAAATCTTCCAAATACGCCATCAAGCGCTCAAACATGCGGGCGGGGAGCAAATACGCCTCTGGTTTGTTGTGGTTTAGCACGGCAATCGCACCATCATCGGCTTGGCTGATGATTTCAGAGAAGCTGCGTTTTAGCTCGGTAACGCTGACGCTGCGGTTGGCTAGGATGGCTTCCATATATGCCCCAATGATAAAAGATGCTTTATTTTACATTAAATTAGATGTCAAATAAAGTGTTTTTTATGCTGGTAGAAGCTTCACTCGACCGCCAGCCCTCAAATGAAGGCTCCTTCTTTCGCCCGGTAATCCCCCCATTATTAGCACCACTGCTTGGTAGAGGGTTGATGAAATAGTTTGCAGGCTTGCAACTTTTGATTGGGCGTTAGCCCATTCAAAGCCATGCTTTGTTTATGCCGATGCAAAATTGACCCGGTCAAATACATGTCGACATCAACAGTCTTCATAAGTCAACCCAGAGGCTGCCTGCCACACTGCTCTTTAACGTCGATTCGATGAATGCCATGCCACGGCAACCGTCAGCGATATTTGGGTAGTTTGTAGTTTGGGACGAACCCGACTGGTATTGCTGCCAACTCGCTGCGAACTCACGGTAGAGATGGGCAAAGGCCTCAAAGTAACCTTCCGGGTGGCCGGGCGGCAAGCGCGTAGCGGCAGCGGCAGCGCTGTCAGCAGCTACGCTTCCACGGTAAATGGTTTGCTCTGCTGTGCCGAATTTTGAAAAAACCAATTGATCTTGCTTGGCGTGGTCAAAATGCAAACCACCCTTACTGCCATATACGCGCAACTGAAGCCGGTTGCTATTGCCCACGGCCACCTGGCTGGCCCACAACATGCCGCGCGCGCCACCCTGAAAACGCAACATAACCTGCACATCATCATCGAGCGTGCGTCCTGGCACAAATGTGTTCAGTCCGGCACACAGTGCTTCTGTACGAAGCCCCGTGACGTACTCAGCCAGATGAAACGCATGGGTACCAATGTCACCCAATGCACCGGCCGGTCCGGCGAGTGCGGGGTTGGAACGCCAGGCAGCCTGCTTGTGACCGGTCAACTCCAGCGGCTCTGTGAGCCAATCCTGCGCGTACTCAACCAGTACCACCCGCACATCACCAACGGCGCCTTGCTGCACCAATTCACGGGCATGGCGCACCATGGGGTAACCGCTGTACGTATGGGAAACCATAAACATCAGCCCACTGTGTTGCACCTGTCGGCGTAAGTCTTCCACTTCCGCAACCGAAATACCCAGCGGCTTATCGCAGATGACGTGGATGCCCTGCTCCAGAAAGCATCGAGCCACTGGCACATGCAAATGATTGGGTGTGACGATGGCTACCACATCAATACCGTCAGAGCGGGCCCTTTCCGCTTTGGCCATCTCATGATAATTCGCATAGCAGCGATCGGGCGAAAGATGCAAGGCGGCGCCACTGCTTTGGGCGCGGACTGCGTTAGAAGACAGCGCTGCAGCCACCAATTCGTAGCAGTCGTCCAGACGTGCAGCTACGCGGTGCGCAGAACCAATAAAGCTGCCTTCGCCACCACCGACCATGCCTAAGCGAATCCGGCGGCTCATGGGGCTATGGCAAAAGTGGGTGCGTCAAAACCCATCAGATTGGCGAGCTGTTGGCGGTTCGCACCAGTGGATGCAAAGTCATCAAAGGCACGGTCTGCCACGCGGATGATGTGCTTGTTGATGAACTGAGCACCCTCCCGTGCGCCATCTTCAGCGTTCTTTAAGCAGCATTCCCATTCCAGTACAGCCCAACCTGCGTAGTCGTATTGGGCCAACTTGGAGAAAATTTCACCAAACGCCACCTGACCATCTCCGAGTGAACGGAAGCGTCCAGCGCGCTGCAACCAGCCTTCGAAACCGCCATACACACCCTGTCGTCCATTACCCTTAAACTCTGCGTCCTTTACATGAAAGGCGCGAATGCGCTCGTGGTAAATGTCGATGAAGGCGAGGTAGTCGAGCTGCTGCAACAGGAAGTGGCTTGGGTCGTAGAGAATGTTGGCACGGGGGTGGTTATGCGTAGCATCCAGAAAGCGTTCAAAAGTTACGCCATCGAATAAGTCTTCCCCCGGATGCAACTCGTAGCAAACGTCGACGCCAGCTTCATCAAAGGCATTGAGAATCGGTAGCCAGCGGCGCGCCAATTCTTCAAAAGCCAGTTCCACCAAACCGCTGGGGCGCTGTGGCCAGGGGTACAGGTATGGCCAAGCCAAGGCGCCCGAGAAAGTGGCATGCGCCCTCAGGCTCATGCGCTGCGAGGCTTTAGCCGCCAAAAGCATTTGCTGAACCGCCCACTCCTGCTTGGCAGCTCCCTTGCCGCGCAACGCAAGGGGAGCGAAGCCATCGAAAAGACTTTCATAAGCCGGATGAACGGCGACTTGCTGACCCTGTAGATGGGTAGAAAGCTCGGTGGCAACCACACCGTGCGAGGCCAGCATGCCAATGATGTCATCACAATATGTCTGACTGACGGCAGCTATCTCCAAATCGAAGATGTGCGGATTGGTGGTGGGAATCTGGACTCCACGATATCCCAGAGATGCAGCCCAGCGGGCCATGTTTTCCAGCGTGTCAAACGGTTGCTTGCTCCCGGAGAACTGGGCCAGGAACAGGCCGGGTCCTTGAATAGTTTTCATAGTTTCTTTCGTTGCTTGTGCGGCGTTCAGGCTGATTGGCGCAGCACCAACTCATGCTTGAGCAAGATACCGCCCGTTTTGGCTAGAGGGTTGCGCAGCCGGTCTATCAGCAGACGTGCCGCGGTCTCGCCCAGTTCGCGCATCGGTTGGGCAACCGTGGAGAGCTGCGGCTCCATGATGGTTGCGATGGGTATATTGTCAAAGCCCATCACGCGCACGTCATGTGGCACTGACAGCCCGGCGTCTCGCACGGCACGCATTGCCCCAATCGCCAGCGTGTCGGATACGGCGAAAATGGCATCAGGTTTACGGCGGCCTTTCAGAAGTTCTGTCGCTGCCCTACGACCATTATCAAATTCAAGGCCTTTAGTGAACTTCTGTGGCATCTTTTTCAAGCCTGCTTTGGAGAGCGCGGCTTCGTAGCCCTTATTGCGATCGCGAGCATAGCGGTAGCGCTCATCGCTGTTTATTAACGCTATGTTTTTGCAACCCTGCCCAATGAGATAAGTTACCGCATCAAACGCTGCCTTTTCATTGTCGATTCCCACATAGGGAATGTTTGCATCCGGATCGTATTCACAGCACGCCACCCAGTTCAAACCTTTCATCTCAGCAGAAATCGCATGCTGTATCGAATCCGGGTCCAGGCAAATGGCACCATCAGCCAGTCGGTGGCGCACCATATCGAAGTAGGTACCCTCTTCTGAGGCGTTGGCACCTGTGTCGCATAACAACACGTGGTAGCCCTTGCTTCGTGAATAGGAGTCAATACCACGCACGATTTCGGCATAAAACGGGTTGCCAAAGTCCGGCACCATTGTCAGCAACATGCGACTCTCGGCGGTGCGCAGATTGCGCGCGAGCGCATTGGGCTGGTAACCGAACTCAGCAATCACCGCTTCCACCTTGGCGCGGGTTTTGGGGCGCACCAACTCACTCTGGTTTAGTACTCGTGAAACTGTTGCAGTGGACACACCTGCCCGCTCGGCAATGTCCTGAACTGAGAAGCTGAGGTTTCCGGATTCAGTCATCACTCACTCCGCGCACGACCTGATAAGGCGCCAGATGCGTATATTTTTTAAGCACCGGTGGTGCTGCCAACAACTCATCATGGCGCTCGAAGATGGGACGAATATATGGCATGCCCAGGTGCAGGTCCAATGCTTCCTGACTTACCCAGTTCTCGTAAAACATGAAGGTGTTTGGCTCGTCATTGCATTCGTGGAATTGGTACTCGACGCAACCAACTTCGGCTCGTGTGGGCGCCACGAACGAGCGCATCAGCACAATCAGTTCCTCACGCTTTTCGGGACGTCCATAGATGGTTCCGGTGATGGTGCAGCCGGGGTTGAAATGGTCGTTCATGGTGTTCCTTGTGTATAGCGGTGCGACAGGCCGATGGAAATTTTTCTTGGTACGGACCTTGGATTGGAATCGGGCTTATTTGCGAACCTGGCTGATCGCCACCGCAATGATGATGATGGCCCCGCGCGCAATCAGTTGTTGACTATATTCCAGACCCATAAGCAGCAGTCCATTGTTGATCAGCCCGATCATCAATGCACCCATGATGGAACCTATTACCGTACCCTTACCGCCAAACAGGCTGGTTCCCCCCAGCACAGCGGCAGCAATCACTGACAGCTCGTCGCCCTCACCCAGCTGGAAGCGACCCGATTGCAGGCGACCCGCGTAGAGCATGCCGGCCACGGCTGCGGCCATACTGGAAAGCAGAAGCACTTTGGTGCGTATGCTCTTGGTATCTACACCGGTGTAGTGGGCTGCCGTGGCGTTACCACCAGTGGCCAGCACACGGCGTCCAAATGTGGTCTTGCGCAGGGCCATATGTCCAGCAAAACCGGCCACAACAATCCACACCATCAATACCGGCACAGGGCCCAGGTTGCCTCCGCCGAAGATAAAGGAATAGCCATCGTTCAGTATGGGAATGGCACCGGTGCCACTGATCCACATTGCAACGCCTTTGGCAATGCCCATCATGGCCAATGTGGTGAGAAATGACGGGATGCCTAAGCGCGTGGTCAGGACCGCATTCACCAGACCCACCGCCAGCCCTGTAGCGATACCTACTCCAACGCCCAGTGCTGGTCCACCCGCGGCAATAGACATGGCTGTGGTCACAGACACGAGACCCGCAACGGCTCCAACCGACAGGTCGATCTCACCAGCGGACAGGACAAAGGTCATGGCCGCGGCCATAATGGCGATCATGGCGGTTTGGCGCACGATGTTTAGTAGGTTGTTCACATCCAGAAAGCCCTGCTCGCTCAGCGTCAGCGAAAAGATGACAAAGATGGCGCAGAAGCCGAAATAGATAATGTTCTGTCGCCAGTTCGTGGCAAAGTGGTTGAATGCAGAAAGCATTCTGGGCACGGCGGCCGCTGTATTCGTGATTGCGGTTTTCATTGTGTTCCTCGGGTCTGAATGGCCAATTGGAGTGCTTGCTCGGCTATTTGCAGCCGGTCGGTGGGGTCTTCAATGTGTTCTGCACCAGCATCCAGCGCGGTGCGAGGCATGTCCTGCACCAGCACGCCGTCGGACATGACAATGATGCGATCACTAGCCACCAGCAGTTCGGCCAGCTCGGACGCAACAATCAGCACCGCCTTGCCCTGACGCGCCAGGTCACGGATCAGTGTGACGATTTCGGCCTTGCTTCCGATATCGATACCGGCGGTAGGCTCATCCAGTACCAACAGTTCGGGTTCGGTGGCCAGCCATTTGGCGATCACAACCTTTTGCGCATTGCCCCCCGATAGGGTACTCACGGCGTTGTTGGCGGATTCAGTTTTGACGCGCAGACGTTTGATCAGCTCGTCGGCCAACTGGCGTGCGCTGTCGGCCTTGATCCAGGAGAACCGGCTGAATTTATCCAGCACTGGCAGGCAAATGTTGTCGGCCAGACTATGATCGGCGACAAAGCCTTGGCGGCGGCGATCTTCTGGGATCAGTGCGATCTTGTTGGCAATCGCATCGCGGGGGTTGCGCATTTTTACTACATTGCCTGCGATGCGCATTTCGCCCGAGACAATGGGGTCGATGCCGCAGATGACGCGCACCAGTGCGCTGCGTCCACTGCCTAGCAAGCCCGCGACACCCACCACCTCACCACGGTACAGCGTGAGGTTGATGTTGCGCGGCTTGCGCGCACCGCTCACATTGCGCAACTCCACCAGTGCGTCCGAGCGCTGGTTGGGATGCCGCTCAATGCCGTGAAAACCACTGCCCTTGCTGGAGCCCTTGCCCACAATATGCTCCACCACAGAGTGCATGGTGAAGTCTTCTACTGGGCCCGTCACCACATGCTTACCGTCACGCAGAATGCTAATGACGTCCGCGATACGAAAGATTTCGTCCATGCGGTGGGACACATACACAATCGCAACCCCTTGGGACTTCAACTTTTTGATGAAGGCGAATAGACGCTCCACATCGTTGTTCGAAAGGGCGGTACTCGGCTCGTCAAGGATCAACACTTTGGCTTTGCGGGAGGTGGCTTTCACAATTTCTGTGAGTTGCTGCTGTCCCGCGCTCAGGTCTTCTACCAAACTTTTGGGATCAATGTCCACGCCAAGTTCCATAAACAACTCACGCGCTTGCATCTCCGCTGCTGCGTCATCAATCAAGCCCATTCCGTCCCGTATTTCATGCGTCAGAAAAATGTTCTGCGCCACGCTCAGCGTGGGAATTAGACTCATCTCCTGGAAAATCATGGTGATACCGGCACGCCTTGAAGCGTGCGGCGAGTGCTCGGTCAAAGGCACACCACCAACCTCAATGCTGCCACCGTCCGGCACATACACGCCATTGAGGATTTTGAGAAGGGTGGACTTGCCTGCACCGTTGCCGCCCAGTAATGCGTGCACTTCCCCTGCGCGGATTTCCAGATTGACCTTGTTCAAAGCGCGGTTCCCCCCAAAGGTTTTGGAGACCGCCGTCATACGCACCGCAACAGATTGCGGGGGTGAGACCGTCACTTGCGAACCTCCGTCCAGTTGCCCGTTTCAGCAGACTTCAGAATTGCGTCAGCAATGCATTCGGTAATGTAGCCATCGACAAAATTTGGCGAAGGCTGCACGCCGCTGGCAATTGCCTTGAAGAAGTCGTAGCACTCCACGATCTTGGTTTCGGTGTAGCCAATGCCCAGACCGGGTATCGGCCACAGGCCATCGCCATAGGGGTGTGCCGGTCCGGTGTACACCGTACGAAAGCCGCGTGCGTCGGCCGGGTCATCGGCAAACATCACCTGCAGCTCATCGCGGCGTTCGTAGTTGAACAGGATAGAGCCCTTGTCGCCATGGATTTCGAAAGTCAGGTAGTTGTTGCGGCCGAAGGCATTGCGGGTAGCTTCAAGGGAGCCAATGGCGCCATTCTCGAAACGCATCATGGTCAGCACTTCGTCGTCCACATCAACTTCACCGCGCTCGCCGGTACCGGACTTGTCGGACGCACCGAGCTTATCTACGCCACCGCTTTGAAGCGGTCGGGTTTTGATGTAGGTTTGGGTCATGGCATTGACGGAAGCCACTTCACCTACGAGATACCGCGCCATGTCCACTACGTGCGTACCGATGTCTCCCACGGTGCCAGAGCCCGCAATCTTCTTGCTGAAGCGCCAGGACAACGGGCCATTGGAATCAGCACTCCAGTCCTGCAAATAGGTGCCACGGAAGTTGAGGATGCGACCGATGCGGCCCTCTTCGATGTATTTGCGAGCCAAGGCCACTGCCGGTGTGCGACGGTAGTTGAAGGCCACCATGTGAATGACGTTGGCGGCTTGTACGGCATCGAGCATCGCCTTGGCTTCTTCCACGGTGCGTGCCAAGGGCTTTTCGCAGATGACGTGCTTGCCGGCCTTTGCAGCCGCGATGGCGATTTCGGCATGGCTGTCGTTGGGGGTGACGATGTCGACAATGTCAATATCCGGGCGTGCTACGACGGCGCGCCAGTCGGTTGAGGCCTCTTCAAAACCAAATCGCTTGCGGCCCTCCTCGGCAGATGCGGCGTTCAAGTCCACCAGCACCTTGCGGTGTGGGATACCCGGCGCAGGCCAGAAAAACATGGGCATCGCGGCATAGGCTGCAGCGTGTGCCTTGCCCATAAAGCCGCCGCCAATCATGGCGATGTTGTAAGTCTTGCTCATTTTCGTCACTCCAGTACAAGGGGGGGGCGCCAGCGATACGCTGGCGCAGTGCTCTTCGATTGTTTACTTCAGGCTGTCGCGCACAGAGGCCGGTGCATCAGTGTGGTACACCGCCTTCCAGGCATCGAGCAAATTGGCGCGGTTGACCGGCAACGCAGGCAGAGCAACGTATGCAGGGGCGGTTTTTCCCAACAGGCCATAGCCCGCCAACAGCGCTTCGGTCACGCCCTGGTCATAGGGCCGCTGCGCACCCAAACCCTTTACGAAGCCGTTTTTGGCTATGGAGATAGCTACGTTCTGGCCCAGATCCACAGTGGTAATTATGAGATCGTCACGTCCTGCTGCACGGGCTGCAGCCATCACGCCTTCAGCTGGCACATCCCACACCGCCCAGATGCCCTTGATCTTGCGGTTTTTGGTCAACATGGCTCCCGCAGCCTTCTCCGCGTCACCTGTGAAGTCCGGGCCGCCAATGCCTTGTTCGGCAGCGATGTGGATCTTGGGGTAGTTGTTCTGAATAGTCTTTTTGAAGGCGTCATAGCGCTGACGGGTCACGAAGAAATCAGCTGCGTGGAATACGATGCCGATTTCCCCCTCGCCCTTGAGCGACGCTGCCATCAGGTGCGCTGCCGCCACTCCATTGCCGTAGTTGTCGGCAGACACCACGCTCACGTAGTCCTTGCCGGCTTTCAGACCCTTGGGAACGTTGTCCATGAAGACCATCTTCACACCGGCGGCTGAAGCTTTGGCGTAGGCAGATGCGGTGGACACTGGGTCAGCGGGAATGGAGATGATGACGTTCGGCTTCTGGGCCAGCACAGTCTCCAGATCAGCCACCTGCTTTTCAGGCTTGAAACCAGCGTCAGTGATGGCAATCACCTTGATGTTCATGACGGCGAATTGCGCCTTCAAACCGGCGATCTGGGCCTGCGACCAGTCATTGCCACTGTAGTGCAGCACAATGGCGGCGGTTGCGTTCATGCCCTTAATTTTCTCTAGCTCGGCGGCGCTCAGTTTCACGACCGATGCAGGCTCGGGCTTCTCGCCATTTGGGCCCAGGCTCAGTACTTGCGTACTGAGTTTCGCAAGTTCGGCCGCAGGGTCAGCGGCCAGTGCCAGGGTGGCGAAGCCGATGCAGACTGCAGCGGCAACTTTGGTTTTGAGGGATTTCAACATAAGTGTCTCCAGTAAATTTAAATGGGTGCTTTCGCGCCCGAGTGGCAAGTGGTTGATGTTTTCTACGTGTGATTCAGGCCGCGAGGTGATTGCGCAAAAACGCAAGGCTGCGACGTGCGCCGTCCTTGGGATCGTGCCAAGCATCGAGCTCGGTGGCCATCCATCCCGTGTACCCATCGGCCTGCAGTCCTTTGAGTACATCGGAGATATTCAGGTCGCCCTCGTCCAGAGGGGTGAACTTGAATGGATTTGCCTGCCAGCCTTTGAGGTGCACGAAGGCGATTCGCTCCTTCAGGCTGTGCAGCAGTTCAGGCACCTTTGCTCCACCGGCGCACAGATGCGCCGTATCGGGACAAAAGCCAATGTCTGTCATGCTAAATATCTTTTGAACCTGCTCTGGTGTTTCGATCATGGTGCTCAGGTGCGGGTGGTACAACGCTGTGAGTCCATGCTTACGAACAGCTGCATCTACCTGATCCAGACCGCGTGCCAGCAGTTCGTAGTCACCAGCTTGCACACCCGCAGCTCGGGTAGCGCCTCCACCGAGCACTAGAAACTCGGCACCTACTTGGGCTGCAGCCATAGCCACGCGCTCAATCTTGGCTAGCTCGTCAGGCAGTAGGTCGGCGTATATAAGATTGGCGCCGCTGTAAACCGAGATCATCTGCACACCGGATGTGTCGAGCACTTTCTGCAAATCACCAAAGCGGCCTTCGTAGTCCATCAGATTGGCATCGAACATTTCGATGCCGTCGTAACCCAACTCACCGATTTCCCGAATAGCCAGCTCTATGTCGGCAAAGGTGCGATAAGTCAGGCGCGTGTTGGAGGTCACGCCCACGGCGTCGCCCCCCATGGGGCCCCAGCAGTTAGTCTGGTATGCCAGTTTATGTTTTGCCATGTCACTACTCCTTGAAAAGTTTTCTTGAAAAAGTTGAGCTTATTTCAAAAATGTTATCGATTACATTTTCTAGAAAAACAAAAGCGCCGTAGCGTTGAAGGCTAATGTAATTGATTACATTAGCCTTCGTTATTAGGATAAACCCTAGGGTAGATCCATGAAAGGGCATACGGGCACGACACCTTGAACGCAGTCTAAGACCGCTTTGGGCACATCTGAGACGCCTGACGGACATCAGCCCGCTGAATAGAGTTCCACGAGATCGGAGGTCCAAGTTGCAACCCCGGTGCCAAAGAAGTCCGCATCCTCAGTCCACGCAGGGCAACCGATCGTCATGGCGCACGCTAGGACGGCGGGGCGAGAGAAGGCGGGGGATGAGAGTGGGGGAAACAAGCCAGCTTGCGCAGCTATAAAACGCTACAAATAAAATAGCTGCTCAGGCAATAAATACGCCGTCTAGAGTCATAATTATGCA
>JAYUCJ010000236.1:0-1062 GCA_043740415.1 Polaromonas sp.
AAATTTCGGCTGTTGCATCGTTTCATTGTCGTCAATCTTGCTGCCTTCCGTTCATCGATGAAGAAGGCAAAAATCAGAAGTGCCGAAGCCTTGGCTTGACAATTTTGAAACCTCACTTGCGACGGTCAAGCGTCACTTGCTTCTGTACTGTGCTGGGCAGCCTTTGAAGTCAGGTGCTTCCCATGGGGTAGGTGTTTAATAAATGGTTTGGCAGATTTGGAACACCACTTGAAGAGAAAGCTCTCGCCATGGGGGTTAAGGGCGTAAATCGTGACTGCGAAATCCGCAGTGTGCTCAAAAACTCCTCTGGATCCACCTGTTTCCTCGCGCCCGACTATTGTGGCGTCGTCCCCGGAAAATTCGTACCTTTGATCGGTCGACTTGACTTTCGATTCCCGGAACGCCCGAGTTGCGCGCAGTTGAAGATCTCGGACGTGTGCCTTTTCTTTTCGATGCGTGATGAAAATCCCAATCAAAGCTGCCGCAAGTGCCGTGACAACCAGCAGGGGATGAAGCGCAAAGGACATTTTTGAAGTGCCAACTAATCTGGCAATTAATACTAAATTAATAGCTGACTATGGATAATAGACGAGGGCTACAGGCCATTTTTATCGTCAAAACTAGCTGAAAATGCCATTTTAGACTCCCGACGTACAGACCGTGTGAGCACTGCCCGCTGCCTCGCCCACCACATCAGCGCGTTGGTTTTGGAATTCTGGAGAAGCTGTTGAGCTGGCCGGGCAGGGTCTAATAGGATGTTGTTGCATTTGAATTTTTGTTGTGATGTAATTGCATCATGCAAGTCTCCACAAGCCAAT
Organism: Polaromonas sp.; assembly: GCA_043740415.1. Lineage (GTDB taxonomy): Bacteria > Pseudomonadota > Gammaproteobacteria > Burkholderiales > Burkholderiaceae_C > Aalborgiella. The sequence continues at coordinate 819 of JAYUCJ010000236.1, forward strand.
CTGTCAGCCCGGCCCGCACCCAATCCCTCAACGCTGTATGGAACATCATTGAGCCTGCCGTTGTGGTGTCAAAAGTGGCATCAAAGTCGGCATCTACCGGGCTTAGCGGGGCCAAAGTCGCTCCGGGTGAAGTGCCCGGTCTGAGTCAGGCTTTCAGCAACGAGCGGGCCTTGCGCATTCTCAGGCGTGGCATCTCAAGCCAAGTGATTGCGCCGCTGTCTGATTACCTGGCCATCGGCAAAGG
>JAYUCJ010000237.1:0-54129 GCA_043740415.1 Polaromonas sp.
GAACTTCCGCAAGCGGCGACTCGAAGAGCCCGAGATCAACCTGATTCCGTTCATCGACGTGCTGTTGGTGATCCTGATTTTCCTGATGCTCTCGACCACGTATTCGAAGTTCACCGAATTGCAGATCACGCTGCCGGTGGCCGATGCGGACAAGGCCCGCGACAGAGCGCGCGAGATCATCGTGGCGGTGGCGGCTGATGGTCGCTATGCCATCAACCGCAAGACGGTCGATGGCCGCAGCGTGGTCGCCTTGACCACCGAACTGGCGGCGGCCGCCTCTGGCATCGCTGACCCGGTGGTCATCATCTCGGCCGACGCGATGGCAGCGCACCAGACGGTCATCAACGTGCTGGACGCGGCGCGCCGGGCCGGCTTGCCCAGGTTGACCTTCGCCACACAGACGTCCAGCGGCAGCGAAGCGCGCTGAGAGGTTGACCGGCCATCCTGGCAAGGCGGTGGCCCGCATGTCCACACCCCACTGGTCGCGCCGCCTGCAACGGGCCTGGCTCCGACGCGGCATGCTGGCGTGGCTGCTGCTGCCGTTCGCGCTGGTGCCGTGGACGTGGCTTGGCGTGCAGCGGGCGCTGTACAGCCTGGGCGTGCTGTCCAGCGAACGTCTGCCGGTTCCGGTGGTGGTCGTGGGCAATCTCATCGTCGGCGGCGCAGGCAAGACGCCCACCGTGATCGCCGTGGTGTCGCTGCTGCGCCGGCAGGGCTACACACCGGGGGTCATCTCGCGCGGTTATGGCCGGCAAGCCGACGACGTGCTCGACGTTCAGCCCGACACCCCCGTGCAAAACAGCGGCGACGAGCCCCTGCTGCTGCGCCTGCGTTGTGGCGTGACGGTGGTGGTCGGGCGCGACAGGGTGGCGGCGGGCCGGCATTTGCTGGCGCTGCATCCTGCGGTGAACATCATCGTCAGCGACGACGGCTTGCAGCACCTGCGGCTGGCGCGCGACGTGCAGGTGCTGGTCTTCGACGAACGCGGCGCGGGCAATGGCTGGTTGCTGCCGGCCGGGCCGTTGCGCGAGCCCATGCCGGCCATGCCGCCGGCGGGCAGCGTGGTGGTCTACAACGCGACGAGCCCCAGCACGCCCTGGCCGGGAGCGTGCGTGCACCGGTCGTTGGCGGGCGTGGTGCTGCTGAGAGACTGGTGGGCTGGCCAGCCTGCCTCGACCCACGCCTTGATCGCGTTGCAGCAGGCCACGGTGACGGCCGCCGCAGGCATGGCCCGGCCTGAGCGCTTTTTCGCCATGCTGCGAGCAGCCGGGCTGCGCCTGCTGCCGCTGCCGCTGCCCGATCACCATGACTTCAGCACCCTGCCCTGGCCGGCGCACACCGCCGATGTGATCGTCACCGAGAAAGACGCGGTCAAGCTCGATCCCGCGCGGATGGGCCGCACGCGAGTGTGGGTCGCCCCGCTAAACTTTGCCTTGAGCGCTGACAGCAGCGATGCGTTGCTGGCGCGGCTGCCCTCCCCTGCAGCACTGAGACCCTCATCGAGACCACCGCATGGACAACCGATTGCTTGAATTGCTGGTGTGCCCCATTTGCAAGGGGCCGCTGGAACATCACCGCCCGCCGGTCAACGAACGGCACGAGCTGATCTGCAACGCCGACCGGCTGGCATTTCCGGTTCGCGACGGCATTCCGGTGATGCTCGAAGCGGAAGCGAGGTCGCTGGACTCGAGCGCCACCCCTGCGGGCGGCGCTTGAATTTCACCGTCCTCATCCCGGCGCGGCTGGCGTCGGCGCGGCTGCCGGGCAAACCGCTGCTCGACATCGGCGGATTGCCGATGGTGGTGCGTGTGGCGCAGCGCGCCTTGCAGTCCGGCGCGATGTCGGTGGTGGTGGCTGCAGACCATGCCGACATCCTGCAAGCCTGTCAGACCCACGGCGTGCGCGCGGTGCTGACCCGAACCGATCACGCCACAGGCAGCGACCGGCTCGCGCAGGCCTGTGAAATTTTGGGGCTGGACGGTGACGATGTGGTCGTCAACGTGCAGGGCGACGAGCCGCTGATCGACCCGCAGCTGATTCTGGACGTGGCGCTGCTGCTGCAAAACTCCCCCACCGCCAGCATGAGCACGGCAGCGCATGTGATTGATTCATTGGAAGAATTTCGCAACCCGAACGTCGTCAAAGTCGTGACCGATGCGAATAATTTGGCGATGTACTTCAGCCGCGCGCCGATTGGCTGGTGGCGCGATGGCTCTACAGCCGGCTTGCCGCAACTGCCGTTGTCGCCCAAACCGCTGCGCCACATCGGCATTTATGCCTACCGCGTTGGGTTTTTGAAGCAATTTCCCACCTTGCCACAGGCAGAGATCGAAGTTTGCGAAGCGTTAGAACAAATGCGCGCCCTGTGGCATGGCTACCGGATTGCGGTTCATGTAACCGAGCAAGCGCCTGGGCCGGGTGTGGATACGCCTGAGGATTTACAGCGGGTGCGGCAATTTTTCTTGTCAGCTAAAACACAGCTTTTGCATGCTATTCTCTAGCTTAGTAAGCATTAAATATAAGGGACACATCAATGAGACTGATTTTATTAGGCGCACCAGGCGCTGGTAAGGGTACGCAAGCCACATTTATTTGCCAAAAATACGGCATTCCACAAATTTCTACCGGCGACATGTTGCGCGCGGCTAGAGAAGCTGACCCAGAGTTAAAGAGAATTATGGATTCTGGTGAGTTAGTTAGTGATGAGCGAGTCATTGGCATCGTCAAAGAGCGTATCGCCCAGCCCGATTGCGCACAAGGTTTCTTGTTTGACGGCTTCCCACGCACCATTCCGCAAGCCGACGCCATGAAGGCTGCTGGCGTGAAGCTGGATTACGTGCTCGAAATCGACGTGCCGTTTGACGCGATTATTGAACGCATGAGCGGCCGCCGCTCGCACCCGGCATCGGGTCGCACCTACCACGTCAAATTCAACCCGCCCAAAGTCGCGAATGTGGACGATGTGACGGGCGAGCCTTTGGTGCAACGCGATGATGACAAAGAAGACACCGTCAAAAACCGCCTCGCCGTCTACAGCGCGCAAACCCGCCCATTGGTGGATTACTACGCGAATTGGGCGAAAACCGATGCAGCTTCAGCCCCAAAATACCGCGCCATCAGCGGCACGGGTGGTGTGGATGAGATTACCGCGCGGGCTTTTGCGGCTTTGGCGGCTTAAATCACGCTATGACCGTTCGGGCTGAGCCTGTCGAAGCCTCTCAGAGAACCCTTCGACAAGCTCAGGGCTAACGGATTTTATTTTTGTCGAGCTAAATCATGTATTTAAACGTACTCGGCAACCCCACCTACTGTTACACCGGCGGTAAGGCTTTCGACGCGGCCAAACCCACCGTCGTTTTCATCCACGGCGTGCTGAACGACCACAGCGTGTGGATTCTGCAAACCCGCTACCTCGCGCACCACGGCTTCAACGTTTTAGCGGTCGATTTGCCGGGGCATGGCAAAAGCGCTGGTATCAACCGTGATGTTCCGCCGTGCTTATCGGTCGAAGCGGCGGCAGACTTCATCCTTGCACTCTTAGACGCCGCTGGCGTCACAACCGCAGCATTGGTCGGCCACAGCTTCGGTTCACTCATCGCACTAGAAGCCGCAGCGCGCGATACAGCCAAAAACCCAAACAGAATCAAGCACTTAGCCATGGTGGGCACAGCATTCCCCATGCCAGTGTCGCCCGCTTTGCTAGAAACCTCGCTGACCCAGCCGCTCAAAGCGATTGATATGGTCAACACCTACTCGCACAGCATGCTCGCGCCGCCGCCCTCCTCATTTGGCCCGGGCACTTGGCTGTACGGCAGCGCCAAAGCGTTGATGCGCCGTGTGCAGGCCAGCAACACAGCGTTTAACCTGTTTCACCTCGGATTTACCGCTTGTAATGACTATAAAAATGGCCTAGCCAGCGTATATATTACCTCAGCAGCTATGCTTTTTATAGTAGGTAAATCTGACCAAATGACACCGCCCAAGTCTGCGCAGGCGTTGATCAATGAAGCAAAATCAGCAGGAAAATCAGTCAAAGTCGTCAGTTTTGAAGCTGGTCACCAACTCATGGCCGAATCGCCGGATGGGGTGTTGATGGGGTTGAAAGACTTTTTAGCGCCGTTGTTAAAGTGATATTTTCAAAACCTACCAAACACCTTGTCAAAAAGTCAGCAAACAAGTTTTATGATTGATTTCAAAAATGCAGGTCGGGTCGCTTGTATATTCGGCGGGATTGTATTGACCTGGAATATTGCGGAATGGATGTCGGAACAGTCATATGTTGCAACTCTGTCGCAATGCTCGGAATACAAAGCCGGTGGAACTGTGCTTGTTGCCTACTTTGAAGACGATAGGATGTTAAGTTGCAAAGCTATCTACTCAAAAGATGGAGTGGAAAGAGTCGCTACCCTTACAGCGAAGTTGCATCGTGATTTAGTAGATTCAGCTGCCAATGGCAGGCGGGCAAAGATAACGATCGCGTCATTTGATCAAGCTAAGGCCAGATTCGCCGTATCTCCGCGTGATTGGGGAGATACAACAGCGAAAGTATTGTTTTTTGAATTTATTGGGCTGCTTTTACTCGGTCGAGTGAAGAAAATCCGATAGATTTTGCAATTGGGGATGCCACTGTCACCCCAAAGTCAGGTGAAAGTCGCCCCTTTTGCGGCTCTTTGACGCTGAAATGACGCGCTGATGTCGTAAGCTGTCGTGGTCAAACCAGCGGATGATTCCTAAACTTGCAAGCTGGTGACGACAGGGTGTCGTTTGGTTTATCAAGAGGAGTTTCAAACATGTTGGTTCAAAAATTACGCCTGCAGCGCGGCTGGTCGCAAGAGCAATTAGCCGAACTCAGCGGCTTGAGCGTTCGCACCATCCAGCGCATAGAGCGTGGTTTGCCCGCCAGCACCGAAACCCTGAAGTCACTTGCATCGGTCTTTGAGATCGATTTTTCCACTTTGCAAGCCACCCAGGAGAATCCTATGAATGCAACTTTCAACGACACATTGACGCCGCCCGAACCCATAAATTCAAGTCCCAACCCCAACGCAAGCATCAATGCCGACGAAGAAGCCGCCTTTCGCCATGTCCGCAGAGTGCGTGGTTTTTACAGCCATTTGGCCAAATATGTCATTGTCATCAGTGGCTTAACCATTTTTAACTTCATCAAATCACCCAACTATTTGTGGGTGATGTGGCCCGCGTTAGGCTGGGGCTTGGGTTTGATGTTTCACGGCATGCGGGTGTTTGGCACCATGCCGTTTATGAATGCGGATTGGGAAAAACGCCAAGTCGAGAAGTATTTGGGTAGGAAATTATGATGCTCACCCCACTACTTGCCGTTCACACAACGGTAGCCATAGTCGCTACGGTTATTGGCCCCTTCGCCATCTGGGCGCGTTTAGGTATGACAAAGCGCCCCAAACTGCACCGCGCTTTTGGCTACGCATGGGTCACATTGATGATCATCACTGCCATCTCAGCTATCTTTATACCTAGTAGCTTGCGGCTGAATTGGCATGGTTTTTCACTGATACATTTGCTCGTGCCAGTGACGATGGCCTCATTGTTCTTTGCGTTTCATTTTTTAATAAAAGGCAACATTAAACGTCATAAAAGGATATTAATTATTCTATATGTACAAGCTTGCTTGATTGCTGGCGCTTTCGCGGTGTTTCAAGGTCCGCTGATGAGAGAGTTGCTTTGGAAATGAAAGATTACAAATGATACTCATCCTCTCAAGCATCGCAGGGTTGACTTTTTTAGCAGCAAAAATGAAAAAGGCAAAATATTCAACCACGACTATCGGCGCACTCATTATTTTGGTCATTGCGGTTCTAGCTGTAGTGATAGGTTTTGGTGCGCCCTCGTTTTTGGCTGCTTTATCGCAGATCGTTCCGGCGACAAAAGAATTGAGGTAGTTTGAGATAAGCTAGTTGGGCTTTACGCAAACTATTCAATAGTCGGACGTTGGATTTCAATGACCAATCTGCCTAAATATGCATTAGCATCTAAGTTAATGCATAAATCCACTCAGCTGCTCAAAATATTTCCCTTCCTCGCTTGGCCGAGACTGACTTTACCGCTACTTAAAGGCGAGCTTTTAGCCGGCGTGACGGTGGGCTTGATGATGATTCCGCAGGCGGTGGCTTATGCGGCGGTGGCGGGGATGCCGCTGGTGACGGGGATTTACGCGGCGCTGTTGCCGGCGCTGGTGGCGGCGTTGTGGAGTTCGTCGTCTCGGCTGTCGGTAGGTCCAACGGCGTTAACGGCGTTGATGGTGAGCTCCGCCTTAACAGGTTTAGCCGCACCAGGCAGCGCTGAATGGGTGAACTTGGCGGTGTGGCTGGCGCTGCTGACGGGCTTGGCGCAGATGCTGCTGGGGTTTGCGCGGTTTGGCTGGTTGCTCAATGTCATCAGCTCACCTGTGCTGATGGGGTTTACGCAGGCGGCTGCGCTGCTGATTTTGACGTCACAACTGCCTGCTTTGCTGGGGTTCAAGGGCAATTTTTATGACATGATGACCCAGGCGTGGGCGCAGCTGTCGCAGCTGCAAGTTCCAGCGTTTCAACACCCAGCGGCCGTGTTTGGAGGGGTCAGTTTGGTTTTTTTGCTGCTGGCGAAGCGCTTTGTGCCGCGCTTGCCTGCTGTCGTGCTGCTGATGCTGGGTGCCTCGTTGATCAGCTACTTGCTAGGATTTGAAGGCAACGGCGGCGCTGTGGTCGGTGCCTTGCCCGCTGGTTTGCCGTCGTTTTATGTGCCGACCATGCTGTCCCTGGACGCCTTCAACCACCTGTTGTTGCCGGTGCTGGTGATCACTTTGGTCAGCTTCATTGAAACGGCTTCCAGCGCCAAGGTGGAAAGCCAGCAAGGCGGTCAGCAGTGGAACCAAAATCAGGACTTGATCGGCCAAGGTTTGGCCAAAATCGCCTCCGGGCTGAGCGGTGCATTTCCGACCAGTTCGTCGTTTTCACGCTCTGCACTGAACCTCTACGCCGGTGCCAAAACCGCCTGGGCAAATGTGATGGGTGTGATCGTGGTCATGCTGGCACTGCTGTTTTTAACGCCCGTATTGCACCACGTGCCGCAGTCGGTATTGGCGGCTGTGGTGGTAGCAGCGCTGTACAGCCTGTTTACGCCTATGTATTTTGTGCGCTTGTGGCGCGTCTCGAAGATGGAAACCATCAGCGCCCTGGCGACCTTTGTCGTCACCGTTCTGAGCGCACCGCGCCTGTATTGGGGCATCATCACCGGTTTGTTGATGGGTTTGGGGCACTTTTTGTACCTGCGCCTGCACCCGCGCATCATCGAAGTGGGTCTGCATTCAGACGGCAGCCTGCGCGACCGCCATTTGTGGCACCTGCCCGCACTGGGTCACAACTTGTACGCGCTGCGCATGGATGCCGAGCTTGATTTTGCCTCTGCCAGCGAGTTTGAGCGCGCGATTTTGCAGCACTTGAACGCCTACCCTGCCACCAAACACGTCTGCCTCTTCGCCCAACCCATCAACCGCATCGACGCCACGGGTCTGGAAGTCTTCAGCCAAGTCCGCCACATGCTGTTGGAGCGCGGCATCACGCTGCACATCAGCGGCATCAAGCTGCCCGTAGAACGCATTTTGATAGCTGCCAAAGAACTCCCCAGCAAAGACGAAGAATGGCCACTTTTGCGCATGTACCGCACAGATGCGGAGGCGTTAGCAGCGTTCAGATTGCAGGACGATGCTTTGAAAGATAGCTCGGCGTATATTTAATCGTTGGATTTCAGTCTACTTGGGTCTAGGTCGCGACAAGCTAGGCTGTGAGGTTTGTAGCCGACCCGACCGCAACTCCGCCACCGCTTTAACCACCGCATGTGCCACATTTCGCACCTCATCTTGCACGGCCAAGTCTTTGTCCAGCGCCTCGTGGCTGGTGGCATACGGCTCATAATAGCCGATGTAACGGTCTAGCCGTGCTTGCGGGCCCGCATCGATCAAGCCCATCCAATCCAGCCAGTCGGACAAAGAACGACGCGAGCCCTCAATACCTGCCACGTCACCATGCACCACCAGCCCGTAGACTCGGCCAGCCAAGTGCTTGGGGTAATCCCAACCGGCAAGTTCCAAGGCTTTGGCTTTAGCAGGGTCTTTACCGCCCGTGGCCGTCGGGTCAGCATTACCACCATCAGCGCAAACCAAGCGGTCAATCATCAGTTTGAGCGGGCTGGGGCTTTGGTACCAATAAACGGGGGTAAAAATAATGACCGCATGCGCCGCCGTCCAGCGCTCATAAATCTCAGCCATCCAGTCGTTGGTTTGTCTTTGGGCATGGTTGGGGTAGCAACTGCATGGCCAATGGCACAGCGGCATGGCGGTAGAAACGCAGCCTTTGCAAGGGTGAATATTCAAATCATACTCAGAGGTCAGCAGGCTCAGGTCAAGCACATCAGGTGTGATAACAGCCTGTTTCAAAACATCACGCGCCAGCTCCAGCAATCTGAAGGTCTTGGATATTTCCCCCGGACACGTGCCATCATTACGCGCACTACCGCAAATCAGCAAAACTTTGGACTTGCCAGCAGCATCTGCCCAAGCCAATTGCGCATCGTCAATCCGCTTTTTTGTGGCGATCCATTCTGTTGATAAGTCGTAGTCGGGGTTGGCATAACCAGGCCCGGCTTTTTGCGTAAAAGGCGCTTTGCGACCCTCTAAATAAGCCTGCCAAGCAATTTCTTCGAGGCGCGAAATGGCTTCATCTTCAGCGCGAAAGGCCGGATCGGTATAAGTCCCCAAAAACCGTTCACTGAATTTATCGCGCTCTAGTGGCGGCGGCGCTTGGCCTGTACGGATTTTGATCATAAAGTGCCCTCAAAAGCACAGATTTACCATCTTTTATTGAGCCGCATCTGTGCGTTGGCAAACATAACTTGTTGATAGCACTTGTCCTACAAGAAAACGTATGCACCGCTGACATCGCACAGCATGCAAAGTCGAAATAATCAACTTATAAAACGAACCAAAAATACTCAAGCCAGCCATGAAAAAATCAAACGCCCTGCTCTGTGTAACGATAGCTTCCGTCTTGCTTATTGGTGGTTGCAAAAATAAAGACATGTCAACGCCAAAAAATCCGACAATGTCAGAAACTGCAAATTCAACCACACCTGTCAGCCCCGTAGGCACAACGCCGGCAGGATCAACCAAAGAAGCAACGGCGACGACGTCAAAAGAACAATCTGACGTTAGCAAAACCGACCAGTCTGCTTCCATGCCACTGCCCGGCCAAGCGAATGACCATTCTGCATTAGTGCCAAAAACGAGTGAATTTCCGAAAACCTCACCTTAATTGAGCTTACACATTTGAACTCACACGAGCTATATTTTTCATAGCGCATTAGGCAATAAATAAGCCGGCTAGAGTCATTTATAGCACCTCAGACAGTTGCATCTGCGACCAATGATTTTTCTGCCATAGTTTCTGGGTGGAATATTGATTCGGCAGCAACAAGCGCTCGCTCAGCGGCGCCAGCAAGGTTGTGGCGGGGTTGACGAGTAGGACGTAGCGGCCACCCTGCCCTTGGATGTCTTCGTCCAATATACCAACCCAATCCAAGCCCATCAGCGTTTGCAGTGGCGACTCTAGCTGCAGGTCGTCCACGCGGAGCTCTTTGGATATGGCGTCTAAGCTTGTATTAATGTTGTCGCCGCTTCCTCTTTTTGCCAAAACTTGCAGTATCTCCAGCGCCAGTTGAAAGTTCCAGCCTGGCGTGTCGCCGCGCCGTGAGATGCCGCTTTGCAAACTGGGCAAGTAGGCCGCGACAACAGCGCCTAAAAGTACGATCACCCAAGCCACGTAAATCCAAATCAGCAAAATCGGCACGGTGGCAAAGGCGCCATAAACGGCTGAAAAGGTGGGCACTTTAACCAAATACCAAGCCAGGACGCTCTTGGCCAGCTCCATGCCCAGCGCCACAAACGTGCCACCCAACAACGCGTGCGTCCAACGGACTTGGGTGTTGGGCACAAAGCGGTACATGGCAGCCATGCTGCAGGTCAGCACAGCGAATTCGACCACGTTCAACAAGGCACCCAAGCTGCCTGGCAGCACCGACACCCAGCCTTTGGAGGCTGACATCACATAAGAGCTGATCGACAAGCTCATCGCCAACAGCAGCGGCCCCAGAGTGAGCAGCGTCCAATACACGATGATGCGGCGCGCCAAGTGACGCGTGGTGCGCACGCGCCAAATGTCGTTGAGCTTGCCATCAATCGTCAAAATCAGCATCAAGGCGGAGACCAAAAACGCCGCTGCGCCGACCCAGCCGATTTTGCTGGCTTGGGTGGCAAATTGCCCCAAATAGCTGAGCACTTGGCGGGCAATGTTGTCGGGTATCAAGCTGTCGACCAACAGTTGCTCCAAACCGGTTTGCATCTTCGCAAACATCGGAAAAACACTGAATATTGCCAACGCCACGGTGAACAGCGGCACGATGGAGATGATGGTGGTGAAGGTCAAACTGCTGGCAGTCAACCCCAAGTGGTCTTTATTAAAGCGCTCGCGCAACGTCCAAGCCGTGTTTTTCCACGGGAAAGTGAGCGCATCGCGCATAAAATCGTCAAACCACGCTTTCAATTTGTCCATGCCGCTATCATGCCATTGGAAACGACACATCTAATATGACATCACCACAACTTTTAAGCCCTTCTCTCCCTAAATATGTGAGGGCAACGCGCATTGCCGCCGTCGGCAGCCTGCTTGGCCTGATTCTGCTGGGGCTACTGTGGGAACTGTGGCTCGCGCCGCTTCGCCCAGGCGGCTCGTTTTTGGTGCTCAAAGTGCTGCCTTTGTGCATTCCACTGGCGGGTTTACTGAAAAACCGCATGTTCACCTACCGTTGGGTCAGCCTGTTTGTCTGGCTGTATTTCATCGAAGGCGTGGTGCGCGCTTGGGGCGACAAAGCGCCGGGCAATTATTTAGCGATGATTGAGGTCGTGCTGTGCGTGATTTTGTTCACCGCCTGCGCCCTGCACGTGCGCCAGCGGTTGATTGCAGCCAAAGCGGCGCAAGCCATGGCGACGGCGTTGGGGGCGCACACCGATGTGCACAAAGATGTTTTGGCTTGATGTTTAACTTTGATTTTTAGGAATACTTTTATGGCAACTAAAAAAATGAACGCTTTTTACGCCCAATCCGGCGGCGTCACCTCGGTCATCAACGCCTCGGCCTGCGGCGTGATTGAAACTGCACGCTTGCACAAAGACAAAATCGGCAAAGTGTATGCAGGTCGCAACGGCATCATCGGTGCGTTGACCGAGGACTTGATCGACACCAGCAAAGAATCCGCCAGCAGCATCGCCGCGCTGCGCCAAACGCCATCGGGTGCGTTTGGCTCCTGTCGCTTCAAGCTCAAATCGCTGGAAGCCAACAAAGTTGAATACGAACGCCTGATCGAAGTCTTCAAAGCGCACAACATCGGCTACTTTTTCTACAACGGCGGTGGCGACTCGGCGGACACCTGCTTCAAGGTCAGCCAATTGTCCAAAGCCATGAACTACCCGCTGCAAGCCATCCACGTGCCCAAAACCGTGGACAACGACTTGCCGATTACCGATTGCTGCCCCGGCTTCGGCTCGGTCGCCAAATACGTGGCTGTGTCGGCGCTGGAAGCCTCGTTTGACGTGCGCTCCATGTGCAAAACCTCCACCAAAGTCTTCGTGCTTGAAGTCATGGGTCGCCACGCCGGCTGGATTGCCGCTGCCGGCGGTTTGATCGAAGACCACGGCATCCCCGTCGTCATCCTGTTCCCTGAAATCGTCTTCGACCAGAAGAAATTTCTCGCCCGCGTGGACAAGCTGGTCAAAGAACACGGCTATTGCACCGTCGTCGTGTCCGAAGGCTGCCACCACCCCGATGGCACGTTTTTAGCCGAGCAAGGCAGCAAAGACGCCTTCGGCCACGCCCAGCTCGGTGGTGCGGCACCGGTGGTGGCGAACATGGTCAAAGAAGCTTTGGGCTACAAATTCCACTGGGCCGTGGCCGACTATCTGCAACGCGCCGCCCGCCACATCGCCTCCAAAACCGACGTGCAACAAGCCTACGAACTCGGCCAAAAAGCCGTTGAACTGGCCCTCGCCGGCAAAAACGCCGTCATGCCAACCGTTGAGCGCCTGTCTGACGTGCCCTACAAATACAAAATCGGCGTCGCCGACCTCGCCAAAGTCGCCAATGTCGAAAAATTCATGCCCCGCAACTTCATCAGCAAAGATGGTTTCGGCATCACCGACAAATGCAAAAAGTATTTGAACCCGCTGATTGCTGGCGAGGATTACCCAAAATACAAAAACGGCTTGCCGGTGTATGTGCAGTTGAAGAATGTGGCGGTGGAGAAGAAATTACCGAAATTTGATGTGAAGTAAGGCAATTTTTCTTAGTTTGGGATTGGTTTACCCTAAAAGCGCAGCTTACATTAAGCGATTAAAATTGACCCACTATGGAAGCACAACGCATTACCGTTGCAATGATTGACCACTCTGCTGGCTTTGAAGCCACGCCGGAGCGGGTGCGACTGGGTGATTTGGCTGATTTCTCAGCTGATGTTGCGATTTTTTTGCGTGGTGAAAACAAAGAAATTGATACAAGAACACTGGAAGTTGCTGTTCGTAAAGGTTCTTTTGCCATTGAAACAACACCACTTTTGTCAGCGCCGAATTTATTTCGCGATTTGCGTTCTCTGCTAGGTGGCGAACTGCTTGATAGCTTAGATGCTAAACGTCGCGAAATTATGGAACGCTGGCAAAAATCTGCCCGCCAAACACGAAACGTGGCTTATCGTATTTCAGCTCCTTTTTTGGATAGACCAATTATTGTCAATGCGGAATCGGACTACCATGCCGATGATGCAGATCAATGGGTTCAGGTGGAAAGATACATCCGTGGCGAGATTCAGGATTTGGGTGGACTCACTAAAGCCAATGCTCATGTGAAACTACCCGACGGCAGCACCTTAAAAGTAACCACAGAGCGCGATGTATTACGTGACGACACGGTGAATCGCCTCTACAAATTAGCCATGCTACGTATTAAGGCGGAATACAACGTGCGGACACGTGAATTGCGCAATGCTCGCTTGGTCGAATTTGTTGAACATACAACGACAATTGATGAGGATGCGCTTTCACGCTTGACCCGCAGGGGTGCTATTGCTTGGAAAGATGTACCCAATGCCACGAATTGGGTTGATGAATTACGCGGTGACAAACAGTGAACAGTGTTTTACTGGATACCAGTTTTTTAATCACACTAAGTGACCCTGCACGACCTCATCACGCTGCTGCGCTAGCCTACTACCGCGAATGTACGCAGAGACAAGTGCCTATGTACTTGTCCACAATTGTCATTTCTGAATTTCAAGTCAAACAAGCTATCAACGATTTGCCGTTACGCAACTTTGTGGTTTTGCCTTTCAACGTGGATCACGCCATGCGCTGTGGGTTGATCATTCGAAACATGGCACGCGATCCAGAAGATGACCGTGTGCGCGTAAAAGATGACTTTAAATTGTTAGCTCAATGCGACTGCGAGTCAATTAGCCGTTTGATCAGCGAAGATGCCAGCACACTAGCAAAATATCTAAACCGTGCCCAGACTAACGGCTTAGCTTCCACCAAAACGATCTTATTAAAAGACGGTTTTGATACAGCTTGGTTCGAGAACGGTCAGACTCGTTTAGTGCCTTGAGTTCGTCTTCTAGCTCGTTATTCATCGTACTTTTAATTGTGGCAAATTCGCCATAATTACTCTTCAAACCCCTCGAATTCGAGAGGTTTAAGCCAGTCTAAACCTCTTTTTCCTCATTTTTCAACATCAAACTATGCAGCCCAATTCGCTAGAAACTTTATTAGAAACTTTACGTAGCATCGTCGGCCCCGCCCACGTCCTGATCGAATCCGACAGCAACGACCTCGTGCAATATGTGCGCGACTGGCGCGGGCGCGAGCGCGGGGTGGCTTTGGCTGTCGTTCGCCCGAACTCGACCGAGCAAGTCGCCGCCATCGTCAAAGCCTGCGCCGCCACACCGGGGGTGAGCATCGTGCCGCAAGGTGGCAACACCGGTATGGTGGTGGGGTCAACGCCAGATGCGTCGGGTACACAAATCGTACTCAACCTGCAGCGCATGAACACTGTCCGTAAGCTGGACGGCGGCAACGGCACGATCACGCTGGATGCGGGCTGTGTGCTGCAAAATGTGCAGCAGGCGTGTTTTGATGCGGGGTATTTGTTCCCGCTGAGCCTAGGCTCGCAAGGCAGCTGCACCATTGGCGGTAACCTGGGTACCAATGCCGGCGGCACGCAGGTGGTGCGCTTTGGCAACACGCGGGAGCTGTGCCTGGGGCTGGAAGTGGTGACGGCGCAGGGTGAGATTTGGAGTGGCTTGTCTGGCCTGCGCAAAGACAACACGGGTTACGACCTGCGCGATTTGTTCATTGGTGCGGAAGGTACGCTGGGCATCATCACCGGTGCGACCATGAAGATGTACCCTCTGCCCGCTGCAAAGTTGATAGCGTTTGCAGCGCTGCCGTCACTTGACGCGGCGGTAAGTTTGCTGCAACTGGCGCAAAAACACCTCAGCGCGGGGCTCACAGGTTTTGAGATCATGGGGCAATTCGCCTTGAGCTTGGTGGGCAAGCATTTTCCGCAGCAGCGTGTGCCGTTTTTGGGTATGCCTGATGCGCCGTATTGTGTGGTTTTAGAGAATTCCGACCATGAATCCGAAGCCCATGCCCGTGAGCAGTTTGAGCGCTTGTTAGAGGCTGCGATGGAAGATGGCTGCGTGCTGGACGCCGTGGTGGCCGAAAACATGACGCAGGCCAAGCAGCTGTGGCATATCCGCGAGAGCATCCCACTCGCGCAGGCGCAGGAGGGGCTGAACATCAAGCACGATATCTCGATCCCCGTCTCCAGCATCCCCGAGTTCGTCCTCGTGACCGATGCCAAACTGGCCGAAGCATTCCCCGGTGCGCGCTTGGTCAACTACGGCCACCTGGGCGACGGCAACCTGCACTACAACGTGCAAGCCCCCGAAGGCGCAGACCAAGCCGCCTTCTTAGAAACCCAAGAACCCGGCGTGAACGCGCTGGTTTTTGACATGGTCATTCAGTTCCAAGGCTCCATCTCCGCCGAGCATGGCATTGGCAGCCTGAAAGTTGAGAAACTCCCGGATTACAAATCCCCCGTAGCGATTGAGTTGATGCGGACGATCAAGCGGGCGCTGGATCCGCAGAATATTATGAATCCGGGGCGGGTGGTGCGGGTTTGACATGATGGCTGAAATTTGCGATACTTGTATCTCAAATATTTCATATGGAGAAAAATATGAGCGCTGTTTCAATCCGACTGCCTGACGATGTGTCTGCAAGGCTTCAAAGCTTGGCGCAATTGACTGGGCGCAGTAAAACTTTTTACATGATCGAAGCTATCAAAGAATACATCGACGATATTGAAGATTTATATCTAGCTGAAAGCCGGCTGGCAGATATTCGTTCAGGAAAAACCAAAACAATACCACTGGAAGAAGTGATGAAACAGTATGGCATGGAGAGTTGAATTCGACCCCGCTGCAGCGAAAGAGCTTGGCAAACTTGAACGCCAAGTTGCAAGTCGAATCCTAGCTTTTTTGAACAGTCGCATCGCCATACTGGACGATCCACGTAGTGTGGGCGAAGCACTGAAAGGCTCAAAACTTGGCGATTTTTGGAAATATCGAATTGGCGACTACCGTGTGATTGCCAAGATTGAAGACGAAACTGTGAAAATTTTAGTCATCAAAATTGGGAATCGCAAAGAGGTTTATCGCTGATATGCGCACACTCCATACGCATATAATTCACACATCCAAACCCAAGGAGTAATCCATGCTTCGCTTTGAAAACGCCCCCAAAAAGGCGACCAATTTGTCGCTCAACGCCAGTGTGCTGGAAGCGGCCAAGGCAATGGGAATGAATATTTCCCAGACCGTAGACGCATTGCTCGCCGATGAGGTGAAGCGACGCTATTGGCAAAAGTGGAATGAAGAGAACAAAGAAGCGATAGACCATTACAACGCCCGCATTCAGGCTGAGGGTTTGCCGCTTGCCGCATATCGTTCGTTTTAAGGGACGATGCAATGGCCAGATTCGATGTTTACCCTCACCCAGACACCGCCATGCAGGCTGTGACGCCATTTTTGCTGGATGTGCAAAACAACTTTATCGACCAACTGCAAAGCCGCATCGTCATTCCGCTGCGACTTGCTACTTCTTTCGGGCCAACTATGCGCGATTTGAACCCGCTGTTCACCGTTTCAGGGCAAGATGTCGTGCTGGACACGGCTGCAATGGCGGCCTTCCCCGCTTGCGGGTTGAAGAAGTCTGTCATCAACTTGTCAATGCTGCGTATTCCGCTCATCGTGACCACTGATTCCGGGCGATCGTGACCAGTGTTTTCAGGGTGTGGTGTTGCGCGATTAAATTATAGGTTGTCGGTCACGATGGGTCTGGATTGGCCTCCTTTTTGCTTGATTTGGGCTTCTGACGAAGAGACTCGCCCGTCAGGGTGAAACGGTGGTTCCTTTGCATCACCCGATCCAGAATCGCATCGGCTATGGTGGCATCTCCCACCCAGGCATGCCAATGCTCGATCGGCAACTGGCTGGTGATGATCGTGGCTTTGTTGGCCGCTCTGTCATCGATGATCTCCAACAAATCAGCCCGGGTCTGGGCATCCATAGCCGCCATACCCCAGTCATCGAGCAGCAACACATCCGTCTTGGCCAGTTGAATCAACCACTTGCCAAACGTCCCATTACCGTGGCGGATGCGTAAATCCTCATTCAGTCTGGGCACTCTTTGGTACAGCACAGAATGCCCGCGCCGACACGCATACTGCGCCAACGCACATGCCAGCCAAGACTTACCCGCTCCCGTGGGGCCTGTGATCAACACACTATGTCCGCTTCCAATCCAGTCCCCTAGCGCCAAACTCATCACCGCCTTGCGATCCAAACCCCGCCCAGCCGCTGTGTTCAAGTCCTCAATGTTGGCTTGGCTGTATTTGAGCTTGGCATCCTTGAGCAGCCGGGTTTGGCGTTTGTCATTGCGCCAGTGGACTTCACGATCTACCAGCAAGGCCAGACGCTCCTCAAAGCTGATAGCCGTCATGCCAGATTGGCTCAATTGCTCCTGCAAACCAGTGGCCATGCCCGCCAGGCGCAGATCGCGCTGGAGTTCAAGGGTGGTGTTCATCATCATGGGTATGGGTGTTCCTGTTGTTTTGTTTGGTGTCATCATTGGTAGTAAGCCGCCCCACGCACATGCGCATGTGCCGGGCTCGTCCACGCAGGCGTGGCTGGTTGAACCCGGTCGCGCCCATGGCGCAAGATGTCGCGCACATGGCTGCTGTTGGTTGTTCCCAGCTCAAGTGCCACTATCCCCCCGTGTCAGAATAGTTGTCGCCCCACTAAGATTGCGGAGTACCCGCAAAGGAGCGCCATTTATGACCAGAAACCTACATTCCATTGAATTCCAAGAACAATCCTTAATTAAAGTCAGGGAGCGCGGCACGCGCAGCGTGCAGGACGTAGCCAATGATTTGAATATGCCTGTGGGCACGTTAAGAAAATGGATTAGCAAGTCCAATCGAAAGACTGAAACCGCCAGTTCGGTAGTGCAGCTGCCCGATGACTTGCCGGCATTGTCGTGGGGACCTTCCCAGCGGCTACAAGCCCTCCACGAAACGCATGCCTTGGACCAGACACTGGAGTTGGAGTATCACGCACCACCCCGTCAATTTGAGCGCAGGGGTTCGGGTGATTGCAGGGGTTTATCACGTGCAAAACGTCAATGCGTACGGCAGTCGCTTGAAGACTTGGATGCGTCGTTTCAACGGTGTGGCAATCTGCCACCTCGCAAACTATCTGGGCTGGAGGAGGTTTCTTGATCGACATGTTGACAACCATTCTGCGGCTTCATTCTTGTCTGCATCCCTGGGCATGAAATCGTTTCAACAGTCAACGATGACATAGCCTTTATTTATAGTGAATGAGGACTTACCAAATAGGGGGCAGCATTATGAAAACAACGATTGTGTTGTGCTTTGGATTGATTGCCGCCCTTTCATTTCTCCCTAGCTCGGTCGCCGATGCGCAGCCGTTCAACGCGGGCGTGGCAGATGTCGTTACCGACAGGGAAGTCGAAAGGCCTCTCATTGTCGATCGCACGGTCATCGACGAAACTACGACCAATCCGGTTCGGACGCTGATCGACGCATTGCTGGCTGACAATCGCAAAATCGACAACAGGACCGTGCCGATCGTTGTCGAGTTTTGCAATGTCGATATTGATCTCACCGGCCAGTCGCTGACAATTGGCTCCCACCGGTCGCTAATCGCGTCGCCCGGCTGCGAACGTAGTCCGCGCCGCCTCGGACCGCGCATCTTTGTTACTGATAATCCTCCCGGCGAGGCGCGACAGAAGCTATTCGTCATCCGCGGCGACTACGTCACATTTTCGGGCTTCCGGCTGGAGGGACCTAATCCCGGTATTTGGGGCGGTGATGAAAACACTTCTTTTGCGATAGCCGTCAATCCGTATGAAGATGATCCGGCTATTACCGATCCGGATTCGGTCGCTCTGCCCATCCGCCGTATAGAAGTTTCCAACATGGAGATTTTCCATTGGAGCGGCGGTGCCATATATGTCACCGATAACAGCGGCAAGGCCATACGAGGCCGCCTGTTCAATACCAACGAAGGCGCCGTTCGGATCGTTCACAACTTCCTTCACCACAATCGTCACGACGCCGGCTACGGGTACGGCGTAGATGTGGCCGGCGGCGCCTATGCGTTGATAGAGCGCAATGTGTTTGACGAAAATCGTCACGCCATCGCTGGAGGCAGCGGCAACGGAAAGGGTGACTACAGCGGGTATACACTGCGCGAGAACCTTATTCTGCCGGGCGGCGGCCTGCACTGTCTGGCGAATTGGGGGTTCATGAATTGCTGGTATACCCATCAGATCGATATGCACGGCGACAAAGATTGGTGGCGTCTCGGCCAGGCTTGCTGCGGCACCGCCGGTGAGACCATGATCATTCAGCGCAATACGATTCTCTATACTGGTGGCTCGGATTGGCACGTGCTTCCCTGGCTACGGAATGGCAACGCCATCAAGATTCGCGGCAACCCGACCGACAAGGTCATCGTCGACGGCAACGTCTTCAGGCATGCTGGTCTAAGCAATGCGATCGCACAAAACGGCGATCTCGTGGCGACTTGCGTCGTTTTGATCGGGTGGCCGTGCGTGACGACAAGCGGCGATAAGATCACCCGGCCCATAATCGTCAGGTCGAACAACGTGTTCGGAGCTAACCCGCTCAATGGACTCGCCAGTTGCGATTTTGTCGGCGATGGAAGGAATGACCAGTTCATGGCAACCGGCGTGACCTGGTGGGCAAAATCTCCGATCACCGAACAGTGGCGTTATTTGAACACCATGCCCCAGAAGATGGCGGAGCTTCAGTTGATCGATCTCGACAATGACGGAATATGCGATGTAGCCGAACGATCCTCGCGGCCGGAAATACCCCCGCGGCGCTACTCGAAAAGCGGCACCGCACCATGGGTGCAATGGCTTGGAAGCACCGACCCAACGTCAAATAATGCGCCGGGCGGAGGCGTAATTCAGTAGCGTGACCTACATTACGGTGACGTTGTCATATTCCTCACCCAATCCCAAAACACGGCAAAACATGGGGTCATGTCTTTCCTTTTGCCTATTGAATACACAAAATCGCTCAGTTTATAGGTAAATTCTATTCTAGCAGACGTATTTATTGCCTAAGTAGCTATTGAAAAAATAGCAAAATTAACCCAAAACATCAAGCCCGTGCCCGCCCACCCTTCTCTGCCCAGGTACGCGTCCAGCGCAGTTGCATCACACGTAGCATGCCGAGCATGGCGATGGCTAAGACAGCGAAAAGGATGAAACCCCACATATAAGTACCCGTGTATTGCTTTGACAAACCCATGGCGTTTGGCACCAAACCACCACCCAGCGCGCCGATTTCGCCAATCATCGAACCCGCCACTGCGGTAGACATGGGCCAACGCAGCGGGACGAGCTGAAACAGTGCGCCGTTGCCTGCACCCAAAGCTGCAAAACACAAGATGATGAGCAAGGTGGTGGCTACCAATGAGCCGCCAGCCATACCAGTCATCACCAGCGTGGAGGCAACAGTTAGCAAAACGATGGTCAGTGTATTGACGCCACCGACACGGTCTGAAATCCAGCCCCCCACCACCCGCAGCGCCGCACCCATGAAGGCGGCCAGCATGGTGAGCTGACCAGCTTGTACCTTGCTGACAGAAAATTGATCGTAGTAGTACGTGGGTAAAAAGGTCGCCAAGCCAATGAATCCGCCAAAGGTGATGGCGTAAATCAGACTAAAAGCCCAGCCGTCTTTCTCAAACAAGCAAGCGATGTGGTCTTTGAACGAGGCGTGTTTGTCTACATCTGGTGGCTCTTGGGCGAAAACGATCATCACAACCATAGGAATCAAAATACCTAGAGCTGCGAAACCATACACCGTGGTCCAGCCATAAGCCTGTGCCAAAGGCGGTGCAATCAACACCGAAACGGCGGTGCCCACATTGCCCGCACCAACCAAACCCATCGCCAAACCTTTGTGTTTGGGTGGGAAAGAACCTGAACCCAAGCTCAGCGCCACGCCAAAACTAGCACCAGCAATACCGAGCAACACGCCCATAGCCAACAAATCGTTGAAGCTTTTCACAAAGAAGAAGCCAAACAACATGGCAACACAGATCAAAGCCATTTCCACCAGCGTGGCGTTTTTGCGGCCAATGTATTGCGACAAAATGCCCAGCGGGAAACGCATCAACGCGCCGGCGATGATGGGCACCGACAGCATCAAGCCCTTTTGCGCGGGGCTGAGCTGAAAAGCCTCAGAGATAAACGGTGCCATCGCGCCGTTCAGCACCCAAATGCAGCATGAAAAAGCGAAATAGAAGAAAGATGCGTACAGCGTCGGTGCGTGGCCGCTTTTTAAAAAGCTACTGAAAGAACTGCTTGACGAGCTGGTTCTATTGGCGGTTAAGACTCTGGACATGGTGCTTTCTCCTCTGAATTGATACAAAACAGAGTTATCCATGCAACCATCGTGCCAATTTGCTGCGGCGCAGCAAGAATCGTCATTCCGCGCAGTTTTATCTAAGCCGCTTGCCTCTCCACGTGGCTTTGGCGGGTGTACAAAAAGTCGATCACGGCTTGGCGGTAGTTGGCATATTGCGGGTTTTTAGCCAGAGCGACGCGGTCGCGCGGTCGTGGTAAATCTACCGTCAGGATTTCACCAATCGTCGCGGCTGGGCCATTGGTCAGCATGACGATTTTGTCGCTCAAGAGCACAGCTTCGTCCACATCGTGCGTCACCATCACCACCGTGCTTTGGGTTTGCGCGACGATGGCGAGTAATTCATCTTGCAGTTTGGCGCGGGTCAAGGCGTCCAAAGCACCAAAAGGTTCGTCCATCAGCAGCACTTTGGGCTCCATCGCCAGCGCCCGGGCAATGCCCACGCGCTGCTTCATGCCGCCGGAGATTTCACCGGGGCGTTTTTGCGCCGCCGCCGTCAAACCCACCAAAGCCAGCGCCGCATCGGTGCGGGCTTTGAGCTGGGTTTTGTTTTCAGAGGGTGCACCAGCATTTTTATCGCCTGCACCAAAAACGCGCTCAACACCCAAATAGACGTTTTCAAAACACGTCAGCCACGGTAGCAGTGAGTGGTTTTGGAACACCACCGCCCGCTCTGGGCCTGGGCCTTTGATCTCGCGGTTGCCCAACAACAGTGCACCGTGGGTGGGCGTGGTCAAACCGGCAATCAGATTGAGCAGCGTCGATTTGCCGCAGCCCGAGTGGCCAATCAGCGTCACAAACTCGCCTTTGGCAACTTGCAGGTTGACGTTTTGCAAGGCGCAGAACGAGCCTTTTTTGGTTTTGAAGGTTTGCTCGACACCGGCGATGTCGATATATTTTTTGTTCAGGTCGTCAATCGTGCTCATGTCATGAACTCCTTAATTTTTAACTTCTTCAAACGTGAAAGCGGTGGCGAGCTTGATCAGGGCGTATTCCAAAATCAAACCCACAATGCCGATGACAAAGATGGCGATGATGATGTTTTTCACGTTCAGGTTGTTCCACTCATCCCAGACCCAAAAGCCAATACCCACGCCACCGGTCAGCATTTCGGCCGCCACAATCACCAGCCAGGCGGTGCCTACAGCCAAGCGCACGCCCGTCAACATGTAAGGCAAAACCGAAGGAAAGAGGATTTTGGTGACAATCTTCCACTCCGACAGGTTCAGCACCTTGGCCACGTTCATGTAATCTTGCGGCACGCGCTGCACGCCGACGGCGGTGTTGATGATCATGGGCCAGATGGAGCAGATAAAAATCGTCCAAATCGCTGCCGGGTTCGCGCCTTTGAAGACCAGCAGACCAATCGGCAACCAGGCCAGCGGCGACACCGGGCGCAACAGGCTGATCAAGGGGTTGAACATGCGGCTCAAAAACTCGAAACGGCCGATCGCAAAACCGGCGGGAATGCCGACCGCAGCGGCGAGGCCAAAACCCAAGGCCACGCGCTCAAGCGACATCAAAATGTTCCAGCCCACGCCCTGGTCGTTCGGACCTTTGCGATAGAACGGGTCAGAGAAAATCACTACGGCTTGCTTGAAGGTGTCCCACGGTGTCGGGATGCCGCCCGACGTCACCGCAGACACAACTGCCCATAGAGCGATAAGCATGCCTAAGCCAAACAGCGGCGGCAAAACCGCCAGCCACATCGCCCGCCAATCGAACGGTGTGCGTGATGCTGCTTTCGCATCGACAAGCTCCGTTCGGGCTGAGCCTGTCGAAGCCTTCTGAGCTTGAGACCCTTCGACAGGCTCAGGGCGAACGGAGGTAGCTGGCTCCGCGCGGACGGCAGCAGGCTCGGTGTGAGTCGCAAACGGTGAATGAAAAACAGCGCTAACCATGGTGGTTCTCCTTAAAAAATCACTAAATCAACACAAAATTACGCTTTGACCTTGAAGCTGTCGGCGTACTTTTTCGGGTCTTTGCCGTCCCACACCACGCCGTCCATCAGCTTGCTGGTGCGCATCACGTCTTTGGGC
This sequence comes from Polaromonas sp., assembly GCA_043740415.1. Taxonomy (GTDB): domain Bacteria; phylum Pseudomonadota; class Gammaproteobacteria; order Burkholderiales; family Burkholderiaceae_C; genus Aalborgiella. The sequence goes on from JAYUCJ010000237.1 coordinate 23,201, forward strand.
ACCGGCGTTTTGCTGGCGGTCGCGGCGTCTTTGTAGAGGTCGATCTGGCTGATCTGCTTGGCCACAGCCAAATAATCCGGGTGGTCTTTAAGCAAGCCCCAGCGTTTTTGCTGGGTCAAAAACCACATGCCGTCAGACAGGTACGGAAAGTTGACCGTGCCTTCGTTGAAGAATTTCATGTGGTTGACGTCGTCCCACGTCTTGCCCAAACCGTTTTGGTAGCGGCCCAAAATGCGCTGGTTGATGGCGTCCACGCTGGTGTTGACATAGCTCTTGTCGGCAATCGTCTCGGCCATTTTGACCTTGTTTTGCAGGCTGGCGTCGATCCATTTGCCCGCTTCCAAAATCGCCGCCGTCACGGCGCGGCAGGTGTTGGGGTTTTTCTTGGCAAAGTCGCCGGTGGTGGCCAGTACTTTTTCAGGGTGGTCTTTCCAGATGTCTTGTGTCGTTTGCGCGGTGATGCCGATGCCGTCGATGATGGCGCGGTGGTTCCACGGCTCGCCCACGCAGTAGCCGTCCATGTTGCCCACGCGCATGTTGGCGACCATTTGCGGTGGCGGCACGGTGATGACTTTGGCGTCTGTCATCGGGTTGATGCCGTGCGCCGCCATCCAGTAGTACAACCACATGGCGTGCGTGCCTGTGGGAAAGGTTTGGGCAAACGTGTACTCTCGCTTCTCGGAAGCCATCAATTTAGCGAGGCTGGCACCGTCAACTGCGCCCTTATCCGCCAGTTTTTTGGACAACGTGATGGCTTGGCCGTTTTGGTTCAGCGTCATCAGCACCGCCATGTCTTTTTTAGCACCGCCTATGCCCAAATGCACGCCGTAAGCTTGACCCATCAACATGTGGGTCATGTCGTTTTCACCACTGGTCAACTTGTCGCGCACGCTGGCCCAGCTGGACTCTTTGGTGGGGACGATTTTGACGCCATACTTTTTGTCAATACCTAAAACTGATGCCATAACCACGCTGGCGCAATCGGTCAAGGGGATGAAACCGACTTTGACTTCGGTTTTCTCAGGTGCGTCCGAGCCGGCGGCGTAGGCTACGGCGCGCAAGGCTGGGCTGATGACCAAGGCGCTGGCAACTGCAGATTGCAAAACTGTTCTACGGCTCAAGGCAGAAGCTGCTGGCGGGGTTGACATCAAGTTAGTCATTTATTAACTCCTAGGGTTTACAAAAAATATTAATTCAAAAACGAAAAAAGGCGTCCTCACGAAGCCGTTAGCGAAAGAATCGCTAACCAGCTTGTGGGGACGCCTTTGTCCTTTATAAAAAAACCCGCCTTTGGGTTTTTTGATATTAATTACTACTATGCAATCTGCGTGCCAACTTTAAAGAATCGATTGTTTAGCCCAAAAGTTCAGCAACATCCAACATCCGCTGTGCCACCTCAACCACTTTCAAACTCTTGTCCATCGCAGTTTTACGCAGCTTGTCATAGGCCGCCTGCTCGTTCAAACCCTGGCGCTGCATCAGCATGCCTTTGGCGCGGTCTATGATTTTGCGGTCTTGCAGCTCCACTTTGGTGTCTGCCAACTCTTGGCGTAGCGCCTGCTCGTGCTGAAACCGCGCCATTGCCACGTCCAAAATCGGGCGAATCCGCTCGCTGGACAAACCCGCCACAATGTAAGCAGACACGCCCGCAGCAACAGCATCTTTCACATGCGAAGTGTCGTTGTCGTTGGTAAACATCACAATCGGGCGGCGTGCATCGCGGGTGGCCACGACGACGTGCTCCAGCGCATCGCGCGCCTGGCTTTCGGCATCCACAATGATCATGTCTGGCTGCAGCTGCGTCAAACGCTCGTTTAAAAAAGTGTCTGCAGGCAGCACCGCCACCAAATTGAAGCCGTTTTCCAGCAAACCGATGCGCAAACTGCGTGAACGCTCCGCTTGGTTGATGGCGTTCTCATCCATGGGGTCAGAAATGACCAATTCTGGGGCAACAACGACAATGCGCAGTGGCTGCAGGGATGGATTTGCTTTGATAGCGACGGGATTCATGGCTTAGTACAGCAAACATTGCGCCAATTTGCTGCGATGCAGCAAAAAAAGCAAGCCAAATCAATGAGAAGTCTGCGCCTTACTCACCACGTCATAGCGACTGAGCGCATAACCCCGGTCTTTGTAGTATTTCCAACGGATGCGGGCGGCTTGCAGGTCGTCGGAATCTTGACCTACTAGCTCGATCAAACGCTCGAAACGCTCAAATCCAGCGGGTAAAACCGCACCAAGATTGAGCAACACTTGCGATTCTGCGCCGGAACTCGGCAATTCAGCACTCAAAACAATAGGCGAATGAGCGATGACTTCGGCTGATGTATCTGCCAAGCAATGCGGTAAAAACTCAGTCGGAGCCATCGCCCAGAGCTTGTTGCTGAGCGATTTAAGTGCATCGATCTGCCCCAAAACCAGCACTTGGGCAGACTTTTTTTGCGTGGCGCGTAAGAGTCGGCAGGCGTAGTCCAGTTTGTCTGGTGCGTTGACGTGAAAGGCGATTTCAGTCATGCAGGATCAGGCTTTGACTGCAGCTTTAACGGTAACTTTAGCGGGTTTTTTTGCTACTTTTTTAATAGCTGTTGAGGCAGGTAATACGCCGGCTAGAGAATTATTTGACTCTATATTTAGCAAATAATTCAAGAGCAACAGAACAGGGCGACCTGTGGAGCCTTTGACCGCCCCACTCTTCCACGCCGTGCCTGCAATGTCCAAATGCGCCCATGGGTAGCTGGCGGTGAATTTTTGCAAAAACTTGGCTGCGGTGACAGAGCCTGCGGCGCGGCCTGCGACGTTGGCCATGTCGGCAAAGTTAGATTTGAGGCCTTCGCCATATTCGTCGTCCAAAGGCATGCGCCAGCAGGGGTCGCCACTGGATTCGCCGGCTTTGAGCAAAGCGTTGGCCAAATCGTCGTTCGCGCTGAACAAACCGCTGCGCACCGCGCCCAAGGCGATGACGCAGGCACCCGTCAAGGTGGCGATGTCGATGACGGCGGCGGGTTTGAAGCGCTCGGCGTAGGTCAGTGCGTCGCACAGCACCAAGCGGCCTTCGGCGTCGGTGTTCAGGTTTTCAATGGTTTGGCCGCTCATGCTGGTCACCACGTCGCCTGGTTTCACGGCTTTGCCGCTGGGCATGTTTTCGCAGGCAGGAATCAAGCCGACGACGTTGATTTTCGGCTGAATCCCTGCCAAAGCGCGGAATGTGCCCAACACGCTGGCTGCGCCGCACATGTCAAACTTCATTTCGTCCATTTCAGGCGCGGGTTTGAGCGAAATACCGCCCGTGTCAAAGGTGATGCCTTTGCCCACCAACACGGTAGGCGCAACAGTCTTGGCGGCGCCATTGTACTTCAAAACGATGAAGCGCAGCGGCTGGTCTGAGCCCTGCGCCACAGAGATGAACGAGCCCATGCCCAGCTTGGTGACTTCTTTGAGCCCCAGCACATCCACGCTGATGTTTTTGTATTTAGACAGGCTCTTCGCCGCTTTGCCCAGCAGATCGGGCGTGGCATGGTTGGCGGGGCGGTTTCCCCACTCTTTGGCAAACTCAATACCAGCCATAGCCGGCGTAATATATGCCTGAGAAGCTATTAAATCAGTAGCACTTAAAGCCTTAGCATCAACCGTCACGGTGATATTGGTGAGCTTGCGCGGCTCGACTTTGGTTTTGGTACTGGTGTAAACGTAGCTGGCGTCTGCAGCGCACAAAACTGCTGCTTTGGCTGCTTCTACGGTGATGTTGTTAACTTCGCTCAAGCAAATCACCAGTTTTTTACTTGATGTGGCTTTGATGGCCGAAACCGCCGCCGTCACCGCTATTTTGATGCTTTTGACCGAACCATCGCCCGCGCCCACCAGCACCGTGCGCGTGGCTTCTGCATGGGTGGAGCGGTAAATTTGCAGCAATTTGCCAGTTTTGGCCTCAAAATCGCCCTCTTTCAGGGCTTGGGAGATCAAATCCGTTAAATTTAATGTGGTTTTGGACTTGGTTTGAGCAAACGACTCAGGAACCAGCACAATCAAGGCGTCGCAGGCGGTTTTGCTGGTTTGCGTTAAATCTTGGGCAATGAGTTTCAGTTCCATCTTGTATGTCCGTTTCCGTTCCTGTGTTTTAGTTCAGTGGATTAAATCCGTAAAATAGCCCCCAATGTTATTCCATTCTTCAGTTCGCAAAGAATTAAGCCGCACATTTGGCGCAACGCTGGTCGTGTTAATCACCGTGGTGATGACCATGATGCTGATTCGCGTGCTGTTTTTAGCGAATCGTGGCCGCGTCAACCCCACAGATGTGCTGCTCATCATGGGCTATTTCGTGCTGGGGCATTTGCCGACGATTTTGACGCTGTGCCTGTTCATCGCCATCGTGGTTGCCTTGTCACGCATGCACAGCGACAGCGAAATGGTGATTTGGAACGCCAGCGGGCGCGGTTTGACGGGGTTTATCCGTCCGCTGGTCGCCTTTGCATGGCCTATTTGCGTGGCCATCGCCGTTTTGGCGCTGTTTGTCTGGCCGTGGTCGAACGAGCAAGCGCAAAACATGCGCACCAAATTTGAGCAGCGCAGTGATTTAGACCGCATCACGCCAGGCACGTTTCAAGAATCTGCCAATGGCAGTCGGGTGTTTTTCATTGACAAAGAAGATGACAAGCTTGCAGATACGAAAAGTGCCAACAACAAAAAGGTAAAACCAAATACGGGTTCGCTGAAAGTTGAAGGAAACGATAAGTTGTCAGCGGAAGTCGAAAAATTCGCCAACACCCGCAGCAATATCTTCATTTCTACAGTATCAAACGGCAAGGAATCCGTGACCACAGCCAGCGCGGGGCGCATTGAAAGCCGCGATGGCAGCCAGTATTTGCTGCTGAACTCGGGGCAACGTTCTGAAATTGACAGCAAAACGGGGCAAATCAAAGTCAGCGAGTTTGAAGAATATGGCAATTTGATCAAAAGCGCCAAGCTCACGCCGTTTGAAGGCGGTCCCAGCAAAGCACTGTCTAGCGTGGCGCTGCTGGCAAATCGGACTAATGGCAATATGGGGGAGCTGGCTTGGCGCTTGGGCTTGGCTTTTGCGGCGTTGAACTTCATCATTTTGGGCACCGCCATCGCCAACGGCAACCCGCGCGCTGGCAGGGGTGCTAGCTTTGCGTTTGCGCTGCTGGCGTTTATGTTTTATTACAACTTGATCAACCTGAGCCAAAGCTGGATAGCCAATGGGCAATTCAGATTTACAGCTGTGATACTGATGATGCACGGCGGGATATTTGTTTTAAGTGCGCTATGGCTGGCGAAGCGGCATAACAACTGGTCGTTTATGGCGTATTTCAAACATCGTAAACCCTTAAAACCAGCAACTCAAGCAGCATGAAGACGATACGCCAACTGCTTTACAAAGAGACCTTTTACTCCATTGCCTTTGTGGCCATGGGGTTTTTGGCCTTGTTTTTCTTTTTCGATTTGGTTGATGAGTTGCCACAAATTGGCAAATCGTTTGCCGCAGGTACCTTCGGCACCTACCAGATACAGCACGCCTTGCTTTATGTGGCCTTGCTGATTCCAAACCATATGTATGAACTGCTGCCAATTGCTGTGCTGATTGGCGGTGTGTTTGTCATGGCACGCTTTGCACACAGTTCTGAGTTCACCATTTTGCGAACCAGCGGTTTAGGGCCAGGTTTGGCGTTGCGCTTGATGCTGGTTTTAGGCTCAGCTTTGGTTGCCATTACCTTCGTCATTGGCGATTATGTTGCGCCTTTGGCTGATAAAACGTCTCAGCTGCTCAAAGCTCGGTACTTAGGGCAAATATCGATTGGACAAACGGGTGCATGGCTGAAGGAGAAAAAAGGCAACAAATCCTATGCCGTCAACGTGTCCGCCATGTCGGCCAACACAGTCATGCTGAATGTGCGCGTGTTTGAGTTTGATACCGCTGGCTCAATCCTCTCCACCACGCACGCTAAAGAAGCAGTTTTTGAAAACGACAATAGTTGGACACTTAAAAACGTGCGCAGAAGCGACTATGCGATTGATAGCGCGACGAGCAATACTTCAAGTAAATCTACAAAAGACGTTACGGTCAAAAACAAGCCAGCTTCCATCAAACAATCGCAATTGGAGACTTATCGCTGGCCGACAGAGCTGAACGCGAATATGGTCACCGTGGCGCTGCTGAAGCCTGACCGCATGGGCACGCTTGATTTGTACCGATATATTCGCCATTTAGACGCGAACAAACAGGTTGCGCAACTGTACGAAATTCAATTCTGGAAAAAAGTGTTTTACCCACTCAGCTGCATTGTGATGCTGGTGCTCGCACTGCCTTTTGCTTACCTGCACTTTCGCACCGGCGGTATTACGGCTTATGTGTTTGGTGGCGTGATGGTGGGCATCAGCTTTTTTGTGCTGAACAATATTTTTGATTATTTTGGCAATTTACTGGCTTGGAATCCGCTTTTTACCGCTGCTGCGCCGAGTCTGGTGTATTTGCTGCTGTCTTTGGTCGCTTTCAGTGCCTTGGTGTTCAGACGATGACAACCTCAACAACTCCCGCTGCAATGGCAACTTCAAAAAAAGCAATCATTCTTTTCGGTCATGGTTCGCGTGATGCCTTGTGGCATTTGCCGATTCAGGCTGTGGCCGAACGAATTCGCAGCACATCGCCAAATACAACCGTCACCTGCGCCTATTTGGAGTTGACCGAGCCGTCTTTGAGCGATGCTGCAGCTAGTTTGATCAAATCAGGCGTGTCTGACATCACCATCTTGCCCATGTTTTTAGGCGTAGGTCGGCATGCGCGTGAGGACTTACCGGCACTTATCGCCGAGCTGAAGCAAAATCACCCAAACACGACATTCCAAGTCCAACCCGCTGTGGGCGAAAACCCAGATGTGCTTGATTTATTGGCTGAAATCGCGCTTTCCGCGCATTGATTTTGAAAATTTTTTGCTTATAACTACGCGTTCTATGCGGCAAAACTTGCCTTAATAATGCATAATGAATCCATCCTTTAGCTGGAATTCAATATGAACTTACACCAATTTCGTTTCGTCCAAGAGGCCGTTAGACGTAACCTGAACCTCACAGAAGCAGCAAAATCTTTGCACACGTCTCAGCCAGGTGTGTCCAAAGCCATCATTGAACTGGAAGAAGAATTAGGTGTAGAAATTTTTGCACGGCATGGCAAACGGTTGAAGCGCGTCACGGAGCCAGGCCAGCACGTTTTGAAAAGCATTGATTTGATCATGCGCGAACTGGGCAATCTCAAACGCATTGGCGAGCAATTCAGCGCTGAAGACAGCGGTACCTTGTCCATCGCCACCACGCACACGCAAGCGCGCTATGTGTTGCCCGTGCCTATCGCCAAGCTGCGTGAAGAATACCCCAAAGTCAACATCAGCTTGCACCAGGGATCACCCGACCAAGTTGCCAAGATGCTGATCGACGAAGTGGCTGAAATTGGTATCGCCACAGAATCGTTAGCGCATGATGACCAGCTCGTTACCCTGCCTTGCTATGAATGGCAGCACGTCTTGGTCATGCCAATCGACCATCCTTTGGCGAAAAATAAATCACTCAGTTTAGAAGACTTGGCCAAAGAATCGCTGATCACGTATCACCCTTCCTTCACAGGGCGCACCAAGATTGACCAAGCATTTGCGCTAAGAAAGCTGCAACCGCGCATTGCTCTAGAAGCCATCGACTCAGACGTGATTAAAACCTATGTTCGCACCGGTTTAGGCATCGGCATCGTGGCTGAAATGGCCGTCAATCGGGGTGAAGGCGCAGGTATGGGGCAAGAGTCCAACCAAGATTTGGCCATCATTCCTGTGGGTCATTTGTTTGGGCACAATGTGGCGCGCGTTGCCTTCAAGCGCAGCGCCTACCTGCGCAATTTCGTCTACCGATTTGCCGAATTGCTGAGTGATCGTTTAAGCCGTGACTTGATCGTCCAGGCCATGGCCGGCAATGGTGAAGATTTTTCAATGTGATTTCAACGTAAATTTGATGTTTATGACAATGATGACAGAACGCACTCCTACGCTAAAGACCAAGTTGCCAGCTGTTGGCACCACTATTTTCACCGTCATGTCGGCCTTGGCAGCTGAGCACAAGGCGGTTAACTTGGGGCAGGGATTTCCAGACTTTGATTGCGACCCGAAACTCGTTCAAGCCGTGAACAACGCCATGACGGCGGGTCTGAACCAATACCCGCCCATGATAGGCGTAGCTGTGCTGCGCGAGGCCGTTGCAGCCAAACTCATCGCCTTGCACGGCAAAGATTACAACGCAAACACGGAAATCACCATCGCGGCAGGCGCGACACAAGCCATCATCACGGCGATATTGGCGGTAGTGCATCCTGGCGACGAAGTCATTGTTTTAGAGCCTTGCTACGACAGTTATGTGCCCAACATCGAATTAGCTGGTGGCATCGTTGTTCGTGTGCCTTTAACGCCTGGCACGTTTAAGCCTGATTTCGAAAAAATCAGCGCAGCCATCACCGCAAAAACACGCGCCATCATCATCAACTCACCGCACAACCCTAGCGCCACCATTTGGAGCCGGGAAGACATGTTGAAGCTGCAAGAGCTGCTGGCACCAACGGATATATTGCTTATCAGTGATGAAGTGTACGAGCACATGGTCTACGATGGCCAAGAGCACCAAAGTGCAGCCCGCTTCCCCGGACTAGCAGCGCGCGCCTTCATCGTCTCCAGCTTCGGTAAAACCTACCATGTCACCGGCTGGAAAGTAGGTTTCGTCGCTGCGCCGGCTGCATTGACAGCCGAATTTCGCAAAGTGCACCAGTTCAACGTCTTCACCGTCAACACACCCATGCAACACGGTTTGGCCAGCTATATGGCAGATGCCCAGCCTTATTTGACCCTGCCCGTGTTTTACCAGCGTAAACGTGATTTATTCAAAGCCGGCCTAGCACATACAAAATTTAAAATATTGCCCACGACCGGCAGCTATTTTCAATGTGTGGATATATCCGATGTGAGTGATTTGTCAGAAGCCGAATTCTGCAAATGGCTGACCACAGAAATCGGCGTTGCAGCGATTCCGCTATCCGCCTTTTACGGTAACGGATTTGACCAGCGCATCGTCCGCTTTTGCTTTGCAAAAAAAGACGAGACTTTGAATTTGGCTTTAGAAAAACTAAAGCAACTTTGATATCTGGTTAAGTTCGATTTGAAGTCGGCTGGTGGGGGTGCTGCTTCCTAAACCCACTCCTCACACAGCTTTTCAGCCTGCGACAACACCAGCTCGACAACTTCTTCCGTTTTTACCGGCGGATATTTGTATTTTCGCAAAATCCGCTTGACCATCAGCCGCAGGCTGGCACGAACACTGTCACGCTTGGCCCAATCGACGCTGACATTCTTTCGCAAAGCTTCGGTCAATTCGTGGGCGATTTTCTTCAGCGTCTCGTCGCCCAGTTCGCGTACCGACGCTTCGTTGTTCGCCAGCGCATCGTAAAACGCCAGCTCATCATCATTCAAGCCCAGTTCAGTGCCACGGTCCGCCGCTTCCTTGAATTTTTTCGCCATCGCAATCAGTTCTTCCATCACCTGCGCCGTCTCGATGGAACGGTTTTGATAGCGTTTGATGACGTTGGCCAGCAGCTCCGAGAACTTGTTGTTCTGGATCATATTCGTTGCAAAGCGGGTTTTGATCTCGCCTTCCAGCAGGCGCTCCAGCAACTCGACTGCCAAATTACGCTCGGGCAGATTGCGCACATCGTTCAAAAAGTCATCGTCCAAAATGCCAATATTCGGCTTATCCAGCCCGACAGCGTTGAAAATATCTACCACTTCCTCAGACACCACCGCCGAGCTGATAATTTGACGTATCGCCAAATCGCGCTCTTCGTTGGTTTTCTTCTGGCTGGTAGCGTCCCTCTTGGTCAGCATCACCTTGATGGCTTGAAAGAAAGCCACCTCTTCCCGAACAGCCTTGGCTTCGTCCAGCGTACAGCACAGCGTAAAGGCCTTAGACATCGCCAACGCTGTGTCGCCAAAGCGCTTTTTACCGTCTTTGATGCCCAGCACATGGTTAGCGGTTTTGGCCAGCAGGCTGTGGCCGTGGGTCAGAAAGCCGCTGTAGTCAAAGCCATGCAACATGGCATGCAATACGTCTATCTTTTCAAGAAGTACCGCAAACGCCTCGTGCACATCCACCGTCGGGCGGCCACGGCCTTTGCTGGCTGTGTACTCTTTCAGTGCCTGCTTCAGTTCGGTCGCAATGCCGATGTAATCCACCACCAGCCCGCCCTGCTTGTCTCGAAACACGCGGTTCACTCGCGCTATCGCCTGCATCAGGTTGTGGCCCTTCATCGGTTTGTCTACATACAAGGTATGAACACAAGGAGCGTCAAAACCCGTCAACCACATGTCCCGCACGATAACCAAGCGCATCGGGTCTGCCGGGTCTTTGAAACGCTTTTCCAATCGTTTCTTCGTTTGCTTGCTGTAAATGTGCGGTCGCAACAGAGGTTTGTCGCTGGCTGAACCTGTCATCACGATTTTGATGGCCCCTTTTTCAGGGTCATCATCGTGCCAGTCGGGTCGCAAGGCGACGATGGCATGGTACAAATGCACGCAAATCTCGCGACTCATGGCCACCACCATAGCTTTGCCGGTTTGCGCTTTGTTGCGCTCCTCAAAATGCGCCACCAGATCTGCCGCCACTTGTTTGATGCGCGGCTCTGCACCTACAACTTGCTCTAACGCTGCCCAACGGCTTTTCAGGCGGGCTTGTTGGTCTTCTTCCTCGTCTTCGGCCAGTTCGTCCACTTCGGCGTCAATATCAGAAAGCTCGGACTCTTTCAGCCCCAGCTTGGCCAGGCGCGATTCAAAGTAGATCGCCACCGTCGCGCCATCGTCCCGCGCCTGCTGCATGTCGTAGATGTGGATGTAGTCGCCAAACACGGCGCGGGTGTTGCGGTCTTCGCTGGACACGGGCGTGCCGGTGAAGGCGACAAAGGTGGCGTTGGGCAGGGCATCGCGCAAATGCTGGGCGTAGCCGACCTGGTAGCTGGTCAGATTCTCTTGATTCACCAAAAATTCGGCTTCACCGTCTTTCGCCATGTACTTGGGCAACTCGCCAGAGCCTGTGGTCAGCACAGAAGACGCAGACGATGGTTTCTTGATCTTCAGCTTCGCCTCAAACCCATACTGCGTGCGGTGCGCCTCATCTGCAATCACCACAATGTTGTGGCGGCTGGACAGCACCGGGAAGCTGTCTTCCTCCTCCCCCGGCATGAACTTCTGGATGGTCGCAAACACGATACCGCCCGAGGGCCGATTCGCCAGTTTGTCGCGCAAATCCTGCCGGGTGACGCCTTGCACCGGTTGCTCGCGCAGCAAATCTTGCGACAGCGAGAACACGCCAAACAACTGGCCGTCCAGATCGTTGCGGTCGGAGATGACCACAATCGTCGGGTTTTCCATCGCCGCCTCGCGCATCACGCGGGCGGCAAAACAGGTCATGGTGATGCTCTTGCCCGAACCCTGCGTGTGCCACACCACGCCGCCTTTGCCTTTGATGTTCGTCGGGCTGCCAGGGCGGGACGCAGCCACCACCTGGTCAATCGCCGCCCGCACCGCGTGGAACTGGTGGTAGCCGGCTATCTTTTTGACCAACGTGCCGTCATCTTCAAACAACACAAAAAACCGCAAATAGTCCAGCAAATACGCTGGAGCCAGCACACCGCGCACCATGGTTTCCAGCCCGTTGAACTGTCCCAGCGGGTCTAAATTGATGCCGTCCACCGTGCGCCAAGCCATGTAGCGCTCGGCATTGCTGGACAGCGAGCCCATCATCGCCTCCGACCCGTCGGTAATCACCAGCACCTCGTTGTACTGGAACACATCGGGAATCTGCTCTTTGTAGGTCTCGATCTGCTGGTGGGCTTGCCAGATATCGGCCTTCAAATCGGCCGGATTCTTCAGCTCCAGCAGCACCAGCGGCAAACCGTTGACAAACAACACAATGTCTGGCCGGCGGGTGTGCTTCGCGCCTTTGATGGAAAACTGGTTCACTGCAAGCCACTCGTTGGCGATCGGGTTAGCAAAGTCCATCAAATAAACGAAATCTCCTCGGGTCTCCCCTTCTTTTTGATACTCCACCGGCACACCGTTGATCAGCAGCCGGTGAAAATGTCGGTTCGCCACCAGCAACACAGGCGTTTCTAGGTTCAGCACCTGCTGCAAAGCGTCTTCTCGGGCGACCTGCGGAACATTGGGGTTGAGCCGCTGAATCGCCTCCCGCAGCCGTTCAACCAAAACCACCTGCATGTAGTTGCTGCGCTCAGGCGCGCTGCCGTCAGGTGCGATGTCCGGGCCATACACGTGGGTGTAGCCCACATCGGCCAGCCAGCCCAGGGTTTCTTGTTCCAGTTGGTCTTCGGTCATCTCGTTAAAAGCTCAATATTGGTTTAATTGCCGTAACCGCAGTTTTACAGTATTAAAGCATTCTTTAATTTAAAGAAAGGCATTGAAAGAAGTCTTTCAATGCCCAAAAAATGCCTCAAATCGGTCAAAACCCTCATTTTAAAGGTCAAATATGCCTCTAGCCGGCGTATTTATTGCCTAAGGTGCTATATTATTTGTAGTGAAATCGACCATAAAACCCAGCATGGCTCAAGCCGCCATCTTGAGCGGCACCAAGGGTGGGCGCTCAGGTTTGGCTTTTTCTGCTTTGATTTGCTCTTCCAGAATCTCTTTCAACGCTGGCTTCACAAAGCGATGCAAGATATCGCGCATCAACGGCTGGTAGCCCACGCCGTGAAAGTCCGCAATCAGCTTGTAATTGCGAATCAGGTCTTTGGGCAGACGAATGGAAATGGCCTGCAACTCCAATGCCTCCTCTAGCGCAGCTTCATGCGCGTCATCTGCCACAACGACATATTGCTCATCTGCACCCAAAGCGCGGCTGTCCCACGCTTCTTCAGTGTCTTTCACTCGTTTGGTTTTCAATTTTGTATTCATGTTGTATCTCCTTCTTCAGCATCAGCTCGCCATACCATGACGTGCGTAAATCGCTAATTCAGCCTCATTCGGCTCATAAGCGGTTTTTAGTATGATTTGTACACCCTTTTGTATATACACAATTTTTAATAGCCGATTATTATTGGTTTTTGCTATAAACCAAAGTGTGGGCGGATTTGTCTTTGTCAAGGCACGGCTATCGGTCAATAATTTGCCATTTTTATTGAGAAAACATTGCCTAACCTCTGCAACCTCAACCAGATGCTTGGTTTTTAGCTTGTGCTGAATTGAGGCAGTGATTTTGAGATTTTTCAAAGTATATTGATTGTATATACAAAATCGGAATTCCGATTAGGGAATCCCCTCGGTTTTAACGGTAATTTAGCCTCAAATACGTCAAAACCCTCATTTTAGGGATAAAATATACCTCTAGCCGGCGTATTTATTGCCTAAGCAGCTATTAAATATATAGCAAATTTCAGCTATGCAGGTAAACGAAGCTGCCCAGAAATCAAGCGCGGCAGCAGGGTGTCGCGGAGGGTGGCTAGGGTTTGGGCTTGAATTGAAGTCGCAATCCATCTTTCAATCAACGGTTCGAAATAAGCATTTGCCGCAGCTACGAAATCTGCTGGCGGAACCACGACTTTGGCTTCCGTCAGGTGTTTACGCTGAATATGCCCCATCGTCGTGGCTTTACTTTCGGCAATTTGCTGAAAATTGGCAAGATGATGTTTCGTCCAAAGGTAATAAAACCACTTTGGGTAATCTGCGGATGTAACTTTAAACAAATGCTGATTTAAAGCGCCTTCGCCACCGCACCAGATGATTACTTCCAAGCTGCCAGACCATGAAAACAAGACGTCTCCGTTCTGAATAATGTATTCAGGCTTGAGGTTACGGTTGGCGCGATCTGCGCCCGTTGTATCGCCTTTGCGTAATTGGGAGATTTTGATGACCGGAAGCCAATTATTCTCTTCCGGCGGGAATTTTTGTAATGCCAGTCCGTTTAGGTACTCGGCGATGGTATCAAGTGACTTAACCCGCCACCCCTTCGGCACCTCCCCCAATTCCGACGCCTCAAAACTGTCAGGAAACAGCGCGGCGGTGGCGGCGTCCATACCTTGGGGGGCGTTGCCCTGCTGCTTGGCGCGCACGGGGTCGAAGTCCACAAACCACGACTTGAACAGGGCTTGGGCGATGGCTTCCAGGGTGGTGTTGGTTTCGCGTAGGAGGGAGATGCGGTCGTCTAGGGCGCCGAGCATCGAAGCAATTTCAAGCTGAGTTTTCAGTGGCGGCAGATGAATTGGAACCGCTGAGAGGATGCCAGTGTTCAAATTTGGCATCGTAGCGCCCACGGCATGACGAATCAGCCAGTCTTTTATATCAGGCATTCTGAGACAGTGAGAGATGAATTTCGCTGTCGCTTTAGATTCATCGCCAAGTCTGACTTTCAGGCAACCAGTGCCACAAAACCAACCAACTTCATGCGGTCGAATCAAGGCATTTTTGGTTACGTCACCACGGCGGCTGAAGACGATGTCGCCAAGTTGCAACTTATGCTGCGACAGTCGCTCCACGTCAGCTTGGTCAATTCGAGCAATTCCGTCTTCTACAATGCCGCCATCGCCAATATTGGTAGGCATGACAACTGGAACTCCGAATTCCTTGTAGTCAGACGTATGAAGCTGGCTCCCAAATGGCCCCGTTTGGATTGCACCGCCCTGAGATTTGCAAATTTCACCGAGAGTGGTGGATTTCCACTCAGAACTCATACCCCATCCCCCCCAACTTCGCCCGAATCAGCCCATCCAGCTCCGCGCCTTTGGCCATTTGCTCGCCTAGTTGCTCGGTGAGTCTTTGCATTTTGTCGGCAAAGCCTTCGTCGTCGTCGTCCACTGCCTCTGCGCCCACGTAGCGGCCGGGGGTGAGGACGTGGCCGTGTTGGGCGATTTCTGCCAGGGTGACGGAGCGGCAAAAGCCGGGGATGTCTTGGTACACAGACACTTCGACAGGCTCAGTGCGAACGGAGGAGTTTGACTGAGTGCGAACGGTTTCTGTTTCCGTTCGTGGTGAGCTTGTCGAACCATCGTCACCCCGCCACAGGGCGACGGTGTTGGCAATGTGGGCGATCAACTCGTCCGTGAACTCGCACTGCACCCGGCTGATCATGCTGCCCAGTTTGCGGGCGTCTATGAACAGCACTTCGCCTTGCCGCTGCGTTTTGTTTTTGACCAAAAACCACAGGCAGGCGGGGATTTGGGTGTTGAAGAAGAGCTGGCCGGGCAAGGCGATCATCACTTCCACCTTGTCGGCATCAACCATGGCTTTGCGAATCTCGCCTTCCGAGTTTTGGCTGGACGACATGGAGCCGTTGGCCAACACAATGCCCGCACGGCCGCTGGGCTTGAGGTGGTGCAGCATGTGCTGCAGCCAGGCGTAGTTGGCGTTGCCGGCGGGCGGCGTGCCGTAGACCCAGCGCGGGTCGCCCTCTAAACTGCCGTGCCACCAATCAGAAATGTTGAACGGCGGGTTGGCCAGCACGAAATCGGCGCGCAGATCGGGGTGCTGATTCCGCACAAAGGTGTCGTTGGGCTCTTTGCCGAGGTTGAAGTCGATACCGCGAATGGCCAGGTTCATCGCCGCCAGCCGCCAGGTGGTGGGGTTGGCTTCCTGGCCGTAGATGGACACGTCGCCAATTTTGCCGCCGTGCGCTTCGATGAACTTTTCGCTCTGCACAAACATGCCGCCCGAGCCGCAGCAGGGGTCATACACCTGCCCGTGGTGCGGCGCGAGCACGGCTACCAATGTTTTGACGATAGAAGCAGGCGTGTAAAACTGCCCGCCGCGCTTGCCTTCGGCACTGGCGAACTGGCCTAAAAAGTATTCGTAAACCTGTCCGAGCAGGTCACGGGCGTGGTTTTTGGCGCGATTTTTGGCGCTGTCTTCGCCAGCGTTGGCGGTGTCTGTAGACTCGCCAAAGCCGATTTTGGAGACCAGATCGACCAGTTCGCCCAATTTGCCATCGGGCAACTGCACGCGGGCGTAGCGTTTGTCCAAAATGCCTTTGAGTTTGGGGTTTTCAGTTTCAATCAGCGCCAGCGCATCGTCGATGCGTTTGCCAATGTCGGCCTGTTTGGCCTGGGCGCGCAAGGTCTCCCAGCGGGCGGCTTCGGGCACCCAGAAAACGTTGACTTCTTTGTAATAGTCGCGGTCTTCGAGTTCTTCGGCCAGCAACATGGCATCAGCGCTGTCTAAATAGTAGTCATCACTGGTGTCTGCAAACTTGACGGCCAGCTCGACACGGCGGGTCTGGAAGGTGTCGGAGATGTATTTGACGAAGATGAGGCCGAGCACGATGTGCTTGTATTCGGCGGCGTCCATGTTGGCGCGCAGCTTGTCGGCGGTGGCCCACAATGTTTTTTTGATGTCTTCGATCATAGGGGCTACAAACTTGGGGGCTATAAACCTGGTTCATCATAGCAAAAAACCCCGTAAACATGACATTTACGGGGTTTGAATTTGGTGGGACCTGCGGGGGTCGAACCCACGACAAACGGATTAAAAGTCCGCTGCTCTACCAACTGAGCTAAGGTCCCATTTTGTTTTACAGCTTACTTACGTTCACTGCAGCACAGCCTCAAATTATAGCGTTATTTTTAGCAACTTTGAAGCTCTTTGAAAATTACTCCGCTAAATTTGCTAATTTATCCAATGCCCAACCTGCGGCGCATTGCCCAAAGGTGGCGGTGACGCTCACAACCGAGCCATAACCGTGGCAATTTAGGGTGTTATCTGTGATTGCAGTAACATTAGATAGCGTATTCGAAGTGTCGGGCTGTTTGACAGCTTCTCGGCTAAAAATACAGTTCACGCCAATTTTTCGACCCTCCCGTGGAGCAGCGTGTTCTTTGCGCAAACGATAGCGTAACTGCGCTAATAAAGGGTCATGGGTGGTTTTAGACAAGTCATCAATATCGACCAAATGCGCCAAACGCTTACCGCCCGCAGCTCCAACGGAAATAAACAACTTTTTAGACCGCACTGCCCAAGCCGCCATGGCCACTTTGGCATGAACTTGGTCACAGGCATCAATGACAACGTCCACCTCAACAGGGACAAGGGATGACCAGTTTTCTGGCGTCACAAAATCATCAATACATTTAACATCACATGACGGATTGATCAGCGCGATACGGTCTTGCATCGCTACTATTTTTGATTGACCCAATGTGCTTTGTGTCGCATGCACCTGACGGTTGATGTTGGATTCAGACACATGGTCCATATCCACCATGGTGATGTGCCCTACCCCACTACGCGCTAGGGCTTCGACCGCCCAAGAGCCAACACCTCCTACGCCAACCACCATAACGTGCGAGCCACGAATTCGGGTGGCACCTGCAGCGCCGTATAGACGATCTAAGCCACCAAACCGACGTGCGGCATCAAAATCAACAGTCTCAGTAGCCAAGGAAGTCGTTTAGAAAATTATTTGAGCGTGCGTAAACGTTCGACGCCTGCAAACGCGGCTTCAGACTTTGGATACGTCTTCATCAACTCTTCCAATGTTTTCTTGGCAGCTTTAGCATCTTTCATCTCAAGCTGGCAGTTCGCAATGGACAACATGGCCTCAGGCGCACGCACATGGTCTGGATTTTTTGAAATCATGCTGCGAAAATTGATGATCGCTTCTTTGTAATCACGGTTCGAATACTGTGCATTACCCAGCCAATACAACGCTGATGGTGAATAACCGCTAGTAGGATAGCGTTGAATAAAATCAAATAAGGCTTTTTGCGATTTAACGAAATCACCCGCTCTGAACAGTGCGAACGCAGCATCGAAATCGCGCTTCTCATTGGGGTCAGCCATAAATTCACGGCCATCCAACGTGACTTTAAGCGGGTCTAATTTGGTTAGCTTTTGCTCCACAGCTTGGGAGCGTTGTTCAACCGCTTGCAATTTTTGCTCTGAAGCTTGCAGCATGTCTTTTTGACGAATTTGCATTTCCGCTAAATTTCTAGCCAAAACTTCGTTATCACCCCTCAACTGAGAAATATCACCCTTCTGCCTGTCGATTTGATTTTGCAACTCAAACATGCTTTTGCGCAGCTGCGCTATTTCCTCCGCACTTCGTTGCTGGGCCGCACTTAAAGTGTTGTTGACCGTTGCATTTAAGCCGGAGATTTGTTGGCGCAAATCTAAAATAGCTTTGCGTGCCTCGTCATCGTCAAAAATGCCGGCATGCGCAGCTAGTGACATCAGTAAAAAACTAGCAACTGCAACTGACCGAGTAACGCTCAGAGTAGTAGGACGAATGTTTGAAAAAAAACTCATGGAATTCCTGGGTTACTGTTTTCTTGTCTAGCGGTAGCTGATTTCAGCACGGCGGTTTTTAGCAGCGGCAGTATCGTCGCCGCCCAAATCTGCAGGCTTTTCTTTACCGAAACTCACGGCTTCGATTTGACTTTCGTTCAAACCAGACAGTGCCATCGCACGACGCACGGCCTCGGCACGCTTTTGACCCAAAGCCAAGTTGTATTCACGGCCACCGGAAGAATCGGTGTGACCTTCCACTGAAATTTTGGTTGTTTTACGGCTTGATAGAAACTGCACATGGGCATTGATGACGCTGGCGTATTCCGGCTTGACCAAATAGCTGTCAAAGTCAAAATAAATGACCTTGCCAACATTCGCTGGGCCACCATTTGCACCACTGCCAGTGTTGCTTAAATCAACAGTAGCTACGCCGCCACTATTGCCTTGGCCATTGTTTGCACCACTGCCAGTACCACTACCAGAACCCATGGTTGAGGTGCCGGTTTTGTCTTCAACTGGTGCATCCAGTTTGACACCACTTGAGCAACCCGCCAAGCCCACTGCAAACGCTACGGCAACAGTTGCTGTTAAGAGGAATGATTTTAGTTGTTGCTTCATGTTTATCTTTCTAAAAATAATGACCGAAATATTTGGTACTTTACTGACTTTAAACTCAAAAAATTAATTACTCATTGGCGCCCATGCCGGCTCACGAATATCCCCACCTGCACCGCCTAGTTTTGTTTTGATTCGTCCATCAACTGTCGTAGTCATCAAGGCTTCCCTACCCTGTAATTTTGTCGCATAGACAATCAATTTGCTATTTGCAGCAAAACTAGGCTTTTCATCTGCATTTGTATCTGTAATAGCGTTGGCTGCGCCTGAAGATAAATCCATTACAAACAACTTATAGCCGCCACCGGCACGTGATATGTAAGCCAACCATTTGCCATCCGGGCTTAACGTTGGCGAAATGTTGTAGTTACCGGAAAAAGTGACACGCGTAGCGCCACCGCCTGAAGCAGCCATCTTGTAAATTTGTGGTGCGCCACCACGGTCGCTCATAAAGTAAATACTCTTTCCATCAGCGGAGTATGTAGCCTCAGTGTCAATACCTTCTGAGCGAGATAATCTAGTAGGTTCACCGCCTGACGCACTGACAGCATAGATTTGCGAGTTGCCATCTCGCGTCAAAGTTATGGCTAAAGTACGACCATCAGGCGACCAACTTGGGCCACTGTTGGAGCCTTTGAAGCCGGCAACCAATCTGCGCTTTCCTGTAGCAACCTCGTATACCCAGATTTCAGGTTTACGCGCCTCAAAAGAAACATAGGCCAACTGTGCTCCGTTAGGAGACCATGCGGGTGAAATAATCGGCTCCGTGTTGGTCAATGCCGCAAAGGCGCCTTCACCGTCGGCATCTGCCGTCCATAACGTATAACGTGTGCCTGCTTTGGTGATGTAAGCAATCTTTGTCGAAAAAACACCTTTTTCACCGGTGAGTTTTTCGTAGATATAGTCAGACACTTTGTGTGCAGCCAACCGAAAATTTGGCGCTGTAACCACATGGCTAGCGCCGCCTAAATTTGAACCCTTGACGACATCCCACAAACGAAAGCGCACATCATAGCGACCATCCGCCAAGCGCGTGACGCTGCCTGCGGCCATAGCGTCAACCGCTTTCTGTCTAAACGCGGACATATCAGGCTGTGTGTTTTCATCCATAGCTACTGTGCCAGCGTCAATACTACGAAACTGACCACTGCGCTCTAAATCTGCCGCGACAATAGCGCTGATTTTTTGCGTGCTGACTGCTTCGCCTTTGAAAGCGGCAATCGAAATCGGGACTTGCGTTAAACCCACACCAGACACATCAACCCGAAATTGAGCCTGAACCGAGGATAGAGAAAACAATGCTGCGAAAAAAAAGACTACGCCAGAAAATTTAAAACTAAGGCTTGATGAATGAGTCGTCATTTATTTTTTAAATTTAAACAATACAAAGTGAAGTACTTACCAAACGCCGATTGCGCCTGCATGGTGCACACGGCAAACCCCAAAGCACCATCTAAAAACCCTAATCTCAAAAAATAAGTCCTTACAAACGCCACCATGCCAGACATCGCCGCCCGCAGCATGCTGGTCTTTTTTCCCTCTAAATGCCGTTGCTTGGCCCACGCTTGGCTGTATTGATCGAGTTTGCGCCAATAACTTGCCGGTGTGGGGTAGCTGAAATGTAGCATTGGAGTCGTCAGTTTGCCACAGGTTCCCTGAGATTGAACCAGTCGTTCATGTACCAAATCGTTACTAAATCTTGCAGTGCCGCGTTTGAACAAACGCAGCACATGGTCAGGCGTCCAGCCGCAGTGGTGAATCCACTGGCCGCAAAATTGTGTCAAACGCGGAACTTCGTAAGCATCATGCTGCTGAATATGTTTGTTACGAATATTATCAATATTGCTATCATTTTTGAAAGTATCTCCAGCTTCAAAATTAATAGCAGCCTTGAGTTGCTCTGCCAATTCAGGCGTGACGCGTTCATCCGCGTCGATAGAAAACACCCAATCGCAGGTAGCCAAATCAAGAGCACGGTTTTTTTGCGCACCAAAACCGGGCCAATCGCTCGTTTGCACCACGTGTGCGCCCACCGAACGCGCCAATTCAACCGTATTGTCTGTGCTGCCGCTGTCAACCACAATGATTTGATCGGCAAAATTTACACTCGCCAAACAATCCAAAATATTGTTTGACTCGTTGTTGACGATCAAAATGACCGATAAAGTCGTTTTTTTATCCATAGTTATTGTTTAATTGCTTTTGTTTCCACAGACTCCACAGTTTTATTGCCCGCAAACAAGATGCCCAAGCCAATACAAAAGAAATGGCCGGTCGCACTGTCAAACAAAGTTGAGTTAAAAAAACACCCCACGGTAAAAGCGACCAGCAATGATTGCGCGGCAATACGCTCATGACGGAGCAAATGCCTGCTCCCAACAAAGCAGCGTCCCATCCATACCAGAAACAGCGCCAAACCGACCAGACCCAACTGTGAGGCCATGAGCAAATACTCTTGATGTGGGTTGCCACCCGAGGCAGCAATTTTTGGCGTATTTGGCGTGCTGACAACGTATTTTCGATACTCATCTGCCCAAGTACCCATGCCAGTTCCCAAAATCGGGTTGTGTTTAACTATTTCTAAAGTCGTACGCCAAAAACCGATCCGCAGACCCGACGACGATATCGTCTCAGTCGTTTGCTCCACCCGTGTATCAGTCATCACTTCTGCTACCCGTGTTTGTACCTTGGTGCTAAACATGCCCACGCTGACAGCGGCGATAAGTAAAACTGCCATCGCCAGCCATTTTTTTGTACTTTTCAACTGCGTCAAAATAAAGAAAATCAACAGTGCCGTTAGCGTCACATAGGTTGTGCGCCCCTGCTGCGCCAGCACCACAAAAGCCACAGTTAAAAGCACAACCAAAGCCCCCAAGCCTTTATCAACCCAAGCCCTGCCCTGCATCAACCAAGCCAGCCCCACCGTCAACGCTGGAATCAGCACAAAACCCAGCGTGATGTACGAATAGGTTGACAAGGGTAACGCGGGGTGCACGCCCATGTGGCCGTCGCCAATCGGGTCGGGCAAGATGTGAATCAGTGCATATAACATTAGCACAATCGCCGCACCCAGCCAGGCTTTGATGGCTGCATCACGCCACTTAGCGTCGGCAAACAAAAACACCATCAAAGGCACATACGCCAATTTTCGATATTTCCAAATGCCAATAAACGTTTGCTGCAGCGACGCGTGTGACCACAGCAGGCTCAGCAGCATCCAGCCAAGAAGCAGCAACGCGCCAGTGACAGCGGGGTTTTTAAGATCTGATCGCCAATTTTGACCTGGTTTGCATCCTGAGAAAACCCATAAAACCAGCGCCAATGATGCAAAAATATTGGTTAATGGCAGTGACAACATGCTCCCTACCAGCGCTGCAATGCCAAAAACTCTAGCCAGCTTAAGCGTACTGATTTTTTGCGGCAAATTTTGCAGCGGGGTCATAGAGAGTGGCCGTTCCGTCATGCAGCGATAATACAGGCACTTTATGCCTATTTTGTCTATACAGCGCCTGTGCACGTGACTAATTCCACTCCCAATTCAGCCAATAAATCCTTGCGCCAGCGCTTTGCGCGGCTGCTGCCCTTTTTTGGTCAACCTAAAAGCGCGTGGATCATCGCGTTTTTCGCAGTTGCCATTGCTGCCTGCACAGAGCCCATGATTCCAGCCGCCTTGAAGCCGCTGCTAGACCGTGGCTTTACAAAAGGCAGGTTAGAGCTGTGGATCATCCCTGTCACACTGATCGCCCTGTTCGGCGTGCGCGGCATTGCAGGCTTTATAGCTGAGCTAGCGGTCACAAAAGTCACCTCCAAAGGCTTGATGAAGCTGCGCCAAGCCATGTTTACCAAGGTTTTAGACGCCAAATTTGAGCTTTTCGCCGATCAAACCTCCAGCGAGCTGGCCAACACGGTCGTTTACGAGGTCAACAACGGCTCAACCCTGCTGGTTAATTCCTTGATGGCTTTGGTGCGCGACACGGTCACCATGGTTGCGCTGGTCGGCTACCTGCTTTACCTCAATTGGCAATTGACCACCATTGTCGCCATCATGCTGCCCGCCGTCGCCTTCATCATGGTCAAGCTGTCGAAAAAACTTTACGGCTTGTCCAAATCTAGCCAAAAAGCGACCGACGACTTGGCTTATGTGGTCGAAGAAAACGTCTTAGCGCATCGCGACATTCGCCTGCACGCCGCCCAACCCGCCCAGGCAGATCGCTTTATGCGCATCAGCGACACACTGCGCCGCCTGTCGATGAAGACGACTGCCGCCTCTGCCGCCATGAAGCCATTGACGCAAATGATCGCCGCTATCGCCTTGTCAGCTATCATCTCTGTAGCACTCTTGCAGAGCGCTGATGGGTCTACCAGCGTAGGTGAGTTCACCGCCTTCGTCACCGCCATGCTGTTGTTGGTCGCGCCTATCAAGCATTTGTCAGAAATTGCCAACCCCATCACCCGTGGTTTGGCGTCTTTAGAGCGCGGCTTTGACCTATTGGACTTGTCTGAGAGCGAACACTCCGGCACTTTCAGCAAAACTCGGGCTGATGGGCACATTGAGTTTTTGGATACCAGCGTTAAATACAAGGAAGGCGCTGGTTTTGCGGTTGAAAACCTCTCGCTCACGATTGACCACGGTGAAACCATTGCCTTGGTAGGTGCTTCAGGCTCGGGCAAAACCACCTTGGTTAATTTATTGCCCCGGTTTTTAGAGCCCTTCTCTGGCAATATCAGTTTAGACAATCAATTATTGAAGGATTGGGATTTAACGTCACTGCGCAACCAGTTTTCCTTGGTTAGCCAGCATGTCGTTATGCTGAACGATACTATTGCTAATAATGTGGCTCTTGGAGTCAGTGTGAAGAGTGTAGACCGAGAAAAAGTCCAGCAATGCCTAGAAGCCGCGCGGTTAGGCGCTTTCATTGCAGACCTGCCACTAGGCATAGACACCACTGTCGGCCACAACGCCGTGCAGCTCTCAGGTGGTCAACGTCAACGCCTAGCCATTGCCCGCGCTTTGTACAAAGACGCACCGATACTCATCTTAGACGAGGCCACTAGTGCACTGGACGCAGAATCTGAACGCGCGGTGCAAGAAGCCCTGCAAGTATTGATGAAAAACCGCACCACCTTGGTGATTGCGCACAGGTTATCTACCGTTGAACATGCCGACAGAATCGTCGTGATGGAAGCTGGCAAAATTATCGAAATTGGCTCGCATGCCAAACTGCTGGCAGACAACGGGTTTTACGCCAAGCTCTACCGCTTAGGGTTGCATACCGCATGAAACTCCAATTTGTTATATATTTAATAGCATCTTAGGCAATAAATACGCCGGCTACAGACGATTTAAACCTTAAAAATGGCGTATTTTATCGACTTTATCCACTTTCAGTAAGCCGAACCCGTTTTATCAGCAGGTTTATCGTTATTGCCGCTCTCCAAAGCCTTTTCTCGCGCCTCTGCGGCGGCCTTCATCGCTTCATTTACCTGGTCTTTCACCTGTGTTTGCATTTGCTTGCTTTGTTCGGCAATATGGGCTGGGCTTGCTGTGGCGCTAGCGCTTGAGGATGCCGGAGTTGGTAATTGCTTTACCGCAGACAACTGCTTTTTCGTCAAAATGCCCACGATGGCGACGACGACAAGTAGGCCGATGAGGCTGAAAATCATGCGCATTTTTTATTTCTCGTGACTCTTTTGATCGACTTCTAAACCCAGCTTCACCATCCAATCCGCCAATGCTCGCTCAGCATCATTGCCCTTGGCATACATCTTATGCAACGCCGGATGTGAAACTGGGCGGTGCTGGTTGATCTTGATGGTGCATTGCAAATCAACCACTTGCAGCTCAAAACCAACAATGCCAGCCAGCATTTTGTGCTGATATTCAACGCCTAAATCTATCCATTGCTGTTTATAACTGGGTTCGTGGTCGCCTATCAGCTTCTTCAGCAAGCTATCTTTCGTCAATGGCTCTTCGATCAGTGTGGCTTGCACAGTGCAATGCACGGCAACGTAGTTCCAAGAGGGTACGCGCGCCAAATCGGGGTAAATTTGGGGTGACAAGTAGGCGTTAGGGCCTAAAAACGTCACCACCGCTTGCGGACGCGCTTGCAGGTACTTCCAATGCGCATTCGGCTTGGCGCAATGCCCCCAAAGTACAAGCCCATCGCCCCGTTCTTCCGCATGCAGCGGCAAATGCGTCACATACGGTAAGCCCGCATCGTCCACGCTGATGAGCGAGGCAAGCGGTTGCGCACGCATGATTTGCAAGGCCTGGGCGCGGTCTTTGGATCGGAATTGAGGCGGTTGGTACATCTTTAATACATCTTTAAAGGGGTTACTATTTTGTTCACAACGCGAAAGCTTTTAATAGCGAATAATACATAATTAAACGGCTGCTTGAGCAAGAAATTGAGGATTTAACCATGACGACGACAACCGAAACCGCTATTTTGGCCGGTGGATGCTTTTGGGGCATGCAAGATTTGATTCGAAAATTACCCGGCGTTGCTAGCACGCGCGTGGGCTACAGCGGGGGTGATGTTGCGAATGCGACTTACCGCAACCATGGCTCGCATGCAGAAGCTATCGAGGTCAAGTTTGATCCTGCGGTTTTGAGCTTTCGCCGTCTTTTGGAATTTTTCTTTCAAGTGCATGACCCTTCAACGCCGAACCGCCAAGGCAATGATCGCGGACTGTCTTACCGTTCAGGCATTTACTTCACCATCAGCGAGCAGGAAAAAGTCGCAGCAGAGACGATTGCTGACGTTGATGCCAGTGGTCTGTGGCCGGGAAAAGTGATCACAGAGCTCAAGCCGGCAGGGCCTTTCTGGGAGGCGGAGCCAGAACACCAAGATTACTTGGAGCGCTTTCCTGAAGGCTACACCTGCCACTATGTGCGCCCTAACTGGCGATTGCCACAACGTGCAGTTTAGGAAAGCGCATTGAAAATCAAATTTGACAATACGTATGCCCGCGATTTGACTGGCATGTATGTGCCTTGGCATGTCAGCGGTGCGCCCAAGCCAGAGCTCGTCTGGTTGAACGAACCTTTATCGGCTGATCTTGGTTTAAACCCTGCAGATTTGCGTTCCGCTGAAGGCTTGGAGGTGTTGTCTGGCGTCAAAGAACCGGAAGGTGCCCAAGCTATCGCACAAGCGTATGCCGGTCATCAGTTTGGGCATTTTTCACCACAACTGGGGGATGGACGCGCGCTGCTTTTGGGTGAAGTGCTGGATCGGCACGGGCAGCGCAAAGACATTGCCTTCAAAGGTTCTGGCCTGACGCCGTTTTCAAGAGGTGGCGATGGCAAGGCGACCTTAAGCTCTGTCTTGCGCGAAGTGATCATCAGCGAATCCATGCACGCTTTGGGCATCCCTACCACCAGATCTCTGGCCGCCGTCGCGACGGGCGAAACCATCAGGCGCGAACATGCCGCACCCGCTGGCATACTCACGCGCGTAGCGGCCAGCCATCTGCGCGTGGGCAGTTTTGAGTTTTTTGCCGCGCGTGGCGATGTTGACAGCTTGCGCCGTTTGGCTGATTACGCCTTTGCAAGACATGACGCTAGGCACGATTCAAGCTTGATAGAGGCGCCTGATCGATACCTGTTGTTGCTGCAGGACGTCATTGACCGTCAAGCCAGATTGATCGCACAGTGGATGGGCGTTGGCTTCATCCACGGCGTGATGAATACGGACAACATGACCATTTCTGGCGAAACCATCGACTACGGCCCCTGCGCTTTCATGGAGGCTTACTCCCCCCATGCCGTCTTCAGCTCCATTGACACGCAGGGGCGCTACGCCTTTTCGAACCAGCCCAGTATTGCCAAATGGAATCTCAGCCGTTTGGCTTCTGCGCTTCTGCCGCTGATAGACCCCGAACTAGAGCGAGCAAAATTACTTGCAACTGATGCCGTCAACACATTTGAAGCACTTTTTGCCAAGTACAGCCTTGCCGTCTGGCGTGAAAAACTAGGTTTGGATTCGACCGGAACTGATGACGAACGACTAGCAACTGACTTTTTGCAATTGATGCATAACAGCAATGTTGATTTCACACTAGGGTGGCGAGGTCTAGTGGACGCGGTTCAAAATAACGACCAGGCCTTGCGAGTATTGTTTGGAGCCTCAGACGATTTGGAAACATGGCTACAGCACTGGCAGCATCGCCTAGCAGCCCAATCGGGTGACTCAGAAACTCGGTTGGCGAGCATGAAAAGAGCAAATCCCATCCATATTGCTCGCAATCATTTGGTGGAACATGCGCTGACAGAAGCCACAGAGCACAACGATTTCCTGCCGTTTGAAGCGCTGATGAGCGCTATCACCCAGCCGTTTGAGGCCGGTGCCATAGATAGCAAATATGCGACCCCAGCCCCTGCCGAGGTAACTACGTGCTATCGGACTTTTTGCGGTACTTGACGCAAAGCAGTGTTAGCTAAGCCATTCAAACTGTGAGCGGCCAACGCCCTAAATGAATATGTTTGGTTTGCCCCAGCAAGCTGTGTACCAACACAAAGTCATGCGCTGACCAGCTGATAGGCTCAACCGCCTGCTCGGGTACGCCTTGGCTGTCATACATCAGCGTCACATGCGGCGCAAACTTGGCATTGGCGCGCGGCCCTTGCAAACCTGCGCGGCACATGGCGAGATAAAAAGACTTCTGAAACGCCATCAAAGCCGCCAGTCCGCCATCATGTGGTTCATTGCCGCGCAACACAAACGGCTTGTTTCGCGGGCTGCCAGCAAAACTCATCGCACGGTCAAAAGTCACGTCAAAAGCCGGCATCTCAATTTTTGAAGCCACGTCTTGGACCGTTTCAACCAACCCGCTCGGCAACCCACCCGCGTAGTCGCCTACGTGATGCAACGTAACGTGAAAGCGGTCGTTTGAGAGGGATTTGCCCGTTAAACCATGCTCATTACGCAGGTTTTGGGAGGTTTTGACGATTTGCGGAATGGCTTCGCCGCTGGGGAACAGGGCGAAGAAGAGGCGGTCTGTGGGTTTGGGTGGCGGGATAGAGCCGAATAGGTCGGAATCTTGGGTCATGCGTTGGCTTTGCCTGTCATGCTGCTTTAGCTTTCGGAGTCGATGCCTTCCTACGAACCGCCTTAAAGTCCGCAACCACGGACTCGATATCCACATTTTTCGCCTCAAGAAGTTTGTCTAGTGTTTTACTGGCCTTTTTCAAAGCTGCAATATCAGCCTCCACTTGTCCATGTGTGGGGATAAAGTAACCCACCGTTTGCCCATGCCGCGTAACAGCTACGGGCGTGCTTGATGCGATGTACTCCGCCAAATCAGTGCGAAACTCGCGTATGCCTACCTTTGTCGTTTCCATGTGCATTCCTTTGAGATTGTGAATCAATGTGTACACATTTTACGCCGATTTGAATGTTCCGTTTGGATAGCGTCACTTGCAAGCGGTCGTTTGAGAGCGATTTGCCAGTTAAACCGTGCTCGTCACGCAGTTTATGAGATGTTTTGACGATTTGCGGGATGGCTTCGTCGCTGGGGAAAAGGGCGAAGAAGAGGCGGTCGGTGGGTTTGGGGAGCTGGATTTGACCGAAGAGGTCGGAAGACTGAGTCATGAGTTCAACAGAGCTCTTGTACTTGTATTCTGGTGCGCAGTGCTCCACCAAGTGTTGAATACAAGCTTTAACCCTAGCCACCATGCGTAGATTGCATTGGGTGAATGAAATGCCTCTTCATCCAATAACCCATGAGCCATATCATTCCGCAGATTTGGACCAAAAGCATCGCAAAACAACGTCTTGATTTCAAAAGAAAGATCCTTTCCAAATACCGCCGCAACTTCAGGTAAGTCCATTAAGGTGCTCAGGCCATTCTCGTTCTCGATGCCATCATTGTCTAAATTTGTAGTTTGAGCACCTGCTTGCTTAAGGTGCACGCGAACCATATGTTCGATTTGCGGTATTAGGATGTGCAACGCGGAGACAAAATCTCTTTCATAACCTAAGTACAATGCCTTCCCAAATAGTCTTGCTCTCTCCTTGGGAATGATGGGTGACTGGCTGGCAAGTTCCACGAAATCGGTTTCTCGAAGTCGGTGCTCCAGAAGCATAGTTTCAAGCGCTGGCCATATTTGGCCTTGAACTTCAATATTCACAAAAATACCATAGTCACGAATCATCTCGGCACGAATGGCAATCTCGTCGCTTTCCGTCAATTCACCTCGCAGACTCATAGCGGGTCGTTTTGCAATTACACGACCATCTGAACTCATCACTGTAGCTCCGAATAGCGACTGTAATGGAAATTGCCTCATTCGTTCAAGAACACTATTGCGTAACTCATCTACTTTCGCTCCATTGTGAAGATTTGCGAATGAAAAAAGTGCATCCGTTGCAGATTTTCCAGCAACAGACTTTCGCGCGTTCTTTACGATTTGGGAAATATCTATACTTGGGCTGACGATATGACCCATTTCCCCCATAGCTTTGTCGCCAGAATCGTTAAGGTGCGCTCGGAGTTCGCTAATTCGTTCGTTAACTCGGTAAGTTAATCGCTCTGACCTAGGAATCGTTCGGTAGGTTTGAATTGCGTTTTCGTAGAAGCTCGATGCTGTCATGTGGCTGGGATTATTTTTGGAAGTACTTGCTATGGCTTCTTTGACCCAACCCTCGGCGACAAAAACAGTCATCTGCGCTGCACTAGCTATGTCAGGGATGACTTTAAACCAATCACTAGATGCAGAGAAATACTGACGTGCCCGATGCAAATCTCCTTCACTGTCGAATGCCTTAGCCAAAGATTCTAATTTTCTAGAGATTCCCGATCTATTTTTTCTTCCCAATCCGTTCGTTTTGAGCAAGGTTGCTAGCCAGAGTCCAAGAAAACCATCTTGTATTGTCGTAGAGTCAAAAGCTAGGACTATGGATATTTCCATTTGCTCAAGCCGATCACCTGCACCAGATTTCAACATTCGACACAAACTAATACCTCGTTGCCAACAATCATCTCCATCTCTAATCCAGATGTTTGTTTCTAACGGTATCTCTCGATATGCATCAATGGCTGCAAGAGCAAATTTCTTATTTTTGGGCGCACCTTTAAGCCAAACTAGGTCGGAAAGTCTTGACTTCAGCCAGATGTCATCCACTACATCAACAATACCAGCAAAGAATTTAATATCTGCGTCGGTCAAATCTTCAGGTATTACCGAACGGCGATCATGAAAAACAGCATAAGGCTTAAACGGTTCATTAACGCTGGATGGCGAAAGCATCATTGAGCAAGCGTCCGACAATAGCCACAATATCTTGCCGTGCTCATTGCGGCCTTCTTCAATAGCAGTTCGCGCTGCCGCCGAAAATGATTGCCACATCGCAGAATAGCCTTCACGCGATGTCTGACTCAACACCACCTTCCATCCGCAATCTGTGAAATCTTGTGCGCTTATCAAAAGATCAGAAGAATAGCGATGGTTATCCATTGTGTTGCTTTAAATTTGATTGGCTTACTTCACTCCCACTCAATCGTCGCTGGCGGCTTAGAACTCACGTCATACGTCACCCGGTTGATCCCGCGGACTTCATTAATAATCCGGCTGGAGACTTTTTTAAGCAAGGCATAAGGCAATTCGGCCCAGTCTGCGGTCATGAAGTCGCTGGTTTGGACGGCGCGCAGGGCGACGACGTAGTCGTAGGTGCGGCCATCGCCCATGACGCCTACGGATTTCACCGGTAAAAACACGGTGAAGGCTTGGCTGGTGGCGTCGTACCAGGTCTTTTTGGGGTGGCGCTGGTTGACGGGCTCGTCTGCGGCGGGCACGTAGGGGAAGTTGCGCAGTTCTTCGATGAAGATGGCATCGGCCCGGCGCAGCAGGTCGGCATATTCTTTTTTGACTTCACCGAGAATCCGCACGCCCAGGCCCGGCCCGGGAAACGGGTGGCGGTAGACCATGTCATGCGGCAACCCCAACGCTTCGCCCAGCTCGCGCACCTCGTCCTTGAACAATTCGCGTAAGGGCTCCAG
>JAYUCJ010000238.1:0-1056 GCA_043740415.1 Polaromonas sp.
AGCAATGCATTAGGGCGCTCTGCGCCTGAGCGGGCTTTGTACCAATGCGCTTCATGCGGTTCAAACACACGCTTAACACCACCGCGAGGGTTATGGTCAAACAAAGGGATATGCCCGCAACTGCGCGAATAGTCCCGTAGTGCATCACTACAATACGCGGCATCAGCCAGCTCATACAAATACGTCACCTTTTGTGTACTCAACCGCGACAACGCGATGGCCGCTTGTGAATCGTGTAATGAGGCGCTGGTGGTGAGTGCGCTCACTGTCACGCCGCAATCGGTAGTGTCTAAATGCAGCTTGATTTGGCGGCATAAGCACTAATGAAGCCGCGCACTTGGCGGGCAAAATACTCCCCGCAAATTTGGCAGCCATTGAAAACCTGAAAGCACCAGCAATTAGAACACCCAGTATCGGCACCGATAGCAGAATAACTTCTTCTACATAGGGCAGGGTATGTTGGCAATGCCGAGAACACCTCCGGCCAGCATCAGTGCGACAAAAGCGCAAGGCAACACCCACAACGCCCTACTGTCCATCTGTACTGCCCACAAACCAACAGCCAGCAGATGGTCGGCACCGCTGAATGGATGCGCAAAGTCGTGCCAGAAACTGGCACTATGCCCAATCCCAGCATGGGCAAAGGCCAGGGTTGGTACAAATGTAAGCGTTGGCAGAAGCGAGTGTTGGCAGAAATGCAAGTGCAGCGGCCGATAGTGGCAACTGCTTTCTGTTTAATTTCGTGTTCATCAAAACTTCTCCTGACGTCCCAATTGTTACGAAGAATTCATGTCACAACGAGCGGGTGGCAAGCTTCAACCAGGCTTGCTGATCAGCACAGTCCAGCAGTCGACAGGCAAAACTGAATGCTGCATCCAGATGCTGCATCGCCTCAATGGAAGGCAGCTCACCCAACTCAAACGCCTTGCCAGCGATGCACAGAACAAACGCTGGAGGCGGCGCTTCACCGTGTACCTGCGTATAAATACCCAGCAGCGTCTCGGGCGCAACGGCGTGGCTGGTATGCCCGTCCAGCCGCTTAGGCTGCACCTGATA
>JAYUCJ010000239.1:0-2769 GCA_043740415.1 Polaromonas sp.
GTCCCATTCGTACCAATCACCATCTGATCCAAGCCTAACTGCTGCGTCATCAAGTTATCTTGGTTACTAGGTGTTGCACTCCCCGGATGCGTATGCATCCCAAAGAATCCAAATTGATTGTTTCCCAGCGTCGGCATATTGCCACTGACACTGCCTGATGTTGCTTGCGTGTTGGTGGGGTCAAGCATCACATACTTGTTTTGATTCGCATCCCAAGCCAACACACCAAAAGCTTCATTGCCAGATTGAATAGACTGATTCTGCAAACCCGCTTGATAAGTCTGAACTTGATGACTACCCATGACCCAGTTTGCCACAAATGCACCCGTATTGGGATCATTGGCTAGCGGTGCAAGTGCAGAACGCCAAGAAAAATCATACGGCTTGACCGTATCAAAGTAATTCTGCATAGCCGCATAATCACCGTTTTGCGTCACCCTTACAGCCACAGCACCACCCTTAGGGTCTGAATTGGCAATAAATACGGAATGCGCAGGTAACTCTTTGATCAAGATGTTTTGACTTTGGGTGCTCATTGCCCCCAAAGTCTTAAACGCATACAGCTTGTTGTCATTAGCCACAGTCAGCTGGTAACTACCAGCTTGCGCATCAGCCACCACGCCTTGGTAGGTTTGGTAGTTGTTGTGCGGGGTGGCAACGCCTTGGGTGTAGGGGTTAGTGGGTGTGACATACAAACGGCTCAACACCACATTGGCTGTTGGCACACCGATGGTCAAGGTGTGGTTCTCCATCTGCGCCAATGTGCCTTGGCCATAGCTGGGGTTGTCTGAATAGCTCAAGCGGTTGGCGTTGACGCCAAAGAAGCTGGGCACGTTCAGATCATGCAAGATTTGATGCGGGTTGCCTATCTTTTGACCACCCATGAACAATGTGCCGTCGTTGGTGTAGCCACTGCCAGTGGCGGCAACAGGGTTGTAGGGAGTTGGGTTGTAAAGTGCGGCATTGTCCATCATGCCGTTGCCCACGTTGTTTTGAATATTCGGGTTGTATTGAGCAAAAGCTGACATGCTGGCACTCAGGCAAACGCCAATGACCAACGCTGTGAAGGCATGCTTAAATGTCGGTATTAAGATCATTTTTTCATACTCTTTTATGCACTTAGCCGGCGTATTTATTGCCTAAGCAGCTATAAAAAACATAGTAAATTTAGTTCTTTCCCATGAAGTACGACTTCGAAGCAGACTCTTTGGCGTTGTAATTGGCTTTAGAACCATCCACATCCGTGAAGTCCACCAGCAAACCTGTGCCTTGGTTCACTTTCTCAGTCGTCACAAAAGGTCCTGCCCACATCAAATAATGCTCACGGTATTGGGCTTCGCGGTTGGCAACCGTAGGTTTCAAAATCATCTTGCCTTCTTTGTCAAAGGCGCTGATCTCAAAGCTGGTTTCGGCTTTAACGGTTTCGTTGTTGTAGGCCAAAGCGTCAAAGCGGCTATAGGCAATCTCCATATCCTGCACAGGTAAAAATAAACCCTGTCCAAATTTGAATAAAGAGCATTAAAGAGAGAGCAATTGATGTAGTTACAGCAACTTCAAACCACTTGGCCTTCTTCTTGATTGCCAATATGAAGTAGAGCGCCACAAAGACTATCCATCCTGGGGCGAAAGCATTAGCTAGAGATGCCTCATAAAATGTTGGACTAATAAGCCAAAATCTTAATCCGCTCGATACCAGCATGGCCCAAAAAAAATATCCATAGAAAAAATAAAATACAGATTGAAGCTTTAAAGATTTCGATTTAAATAGAAATAAATTACTGCAAAAAATTGCAAGTAAAACGAGTACTAAAACTTTTACAGTGTAATAACTATCATGCATTTTATTTATGTTTAATACTAATAAGTCGGAGTGCCACCTGTGGGCACGCCCATGGCATCAACTGAGAGATCGGTATCTGGGGGAGACGGAGGAAGTGGAACGCCCGACCCTGGGGCTATACCTGGAATCGAGGGATTACTGGCTCCAGCATTTGATGCTGTGCTTGCAGCAGCGCTGTTACTATTTGGACCTCCAAGCGCATAGTTCGTTGGGGTGGTGTTTAAGTAATTAGTTAAATCATTTGCAGATTGGACTAATTTGTCATCAGAGATCGGATTACCATTTTTGTCGACAAGCATATTGAAGTTCCCGTCTTTATTCAACCAATCTTTGCGATCATTTTGATTTAAATCTGATGCTGAGCTAGCACGCGTTAAGTTCCCATTCTCATCTTTACCGTACGAAACAATCAAGGCATTTGGATCTCCAATGTACTTTGCACCAATCACGACATAACCATGTTGAGGGCCGACACTTGCACCGTTCCCCGTGCTGCTGGAACGGATACCTCTTCCACCAAGATAACCAGTTTCAAACCTAAATTCTCCGCCCCCAATGCCCCCATTTCCAGGCACTACCACATAATTCATCCCATTAGGTCCAACAATCACCTGATCCTGCCCCAACTGCATCGCTTGGTTGACATCTTGCCCACTCGGCTGCCCCCCATTCGGATGCGTATGCATCCCAAACACATTGGTTTGACTTTGACCCAATAGCGGTATCGTGCCACTGACATGGCCAGCGCTGGCTTGCGCATTCGTTGGACTTAGCATCACATACTGATTCGTATTCGAATCCCAAGCCAACTGCCCGAAGCTTTCATTGCCACTTTGTTGTGATTGTTGATTCAGCGTGTTTTGAAAGCCTTTAACCTGGTCGCTACCCATCACCCAATTGAAATAGAAGCTAGCTGGGTCTAAGTAAGG
>JAYUCJ010000240.1:0-20288 GCA_043740415.1 Polaromonas sp.
TTGGCTTCACTAAGTTTAGAACGGTTGAAATACCTATTTTTACTATTCATTTCAAGAAGTTAGCATGTATTGATTACATGTTTGCTTCCTAAGACCCAAAATATATACAAAAATTTAATAAATGGAGAACAAGACATGAGCATAAAAAATGGGATAGCACGATGGTTTGCAATTATTGCAATTGCCTCATTGACAGGGTGCGGAACTATTGGAACTTTGGGTAAATTAGAAAATGGCGCGGGTGCAGAAGCAAGCCGCATGTGGGATAGATGGATTGAGGGTGGCGGCGATATTGCCGTTGCCACCACATGGGAACGCAAGGTCAAAGCGGGTGTCACCATCGCCGATATAGAACAGTCGCTTAAGCAAGTTGCCGCTGAGCGCCGCATGAAAGAAGTGGGCGAGTTGCCTTTGTCGCAAGAGCTGGCTGCACGTACTGGCAAACCACAAAAATTCCTCAAAGTGTATTCGTACTGCAACCCCGAAACTGCCCGACGCATGGTGGACTTTAGCCCCCATATGGCCGCCTATCTGCCCTGCCGTATTACGGTGGTCGAAAAAGATGATGGCCTGTGGCTCTACACCCTGAACATGGACATGATGGTCAAGATGGGTCGCAAACTGCCCTCACCATTGAAAGAAGAGGCGTGGGAAGTGCGTCAAACCATTTTCACCATGATGGAGCGTGCCTCCAGAGGTGAGTTTTAACTCAATCCGATGATCATCTTTAATTTCCAACATATTAATTAGACAAAATTTCATGAAGAAATTCAATAGCTCTAAGACTCTTTGCCATTTAGCCGTACTAGCAATTATTGGCGTTCCTATCAGTTCCGCCATGGCCACTGAAGGTTACTTTCCTCACGGAACTGGCATGAAGGCCAAAGGAATGGGCGGCGCTTCTGCGACTTCGACAGACAACACTTTTGCTGGCGCAAATAACCCAGCCGCAGCCGCTTTTGCAGGCAATCGCTTTGAAGGCGGGGTTGATATCTTTATGCCAGATCGCGGCATGAGCAGAACGGGTGCAGGTCCACTAAATGCTGACGTCACCAGCAGCAGCAAAACATTCTTCATCCCAGAAATGGGCTACTACAAAACAATCAACGACAGCATCAGTGCGGGTGTGACTGTGTATGGCAATGGCGGCATGAACACCGACTACGCAGGCGGACAACTCAACTGCGGTCAAGGACCCGCAAACGTCTTATGCGGCGCTGGCGATCTTGGCGTCGATTTGATGCAGCTCATAATTGCACCCACTGTCGCATACAAACTAAACGCTAACCACTCCATCGGCATTTCTCCACTCTTGGTTTACCAACAATTCAAAGCAAAAGGCTTACAGGCCTTTGCCCAAAATTCTGGTGCTCCTGGCAATGTGACAAATACGGGCACAGACAGCAGCTCTGGTTTTGGCGTACGTCTCGGCTACCTAGGTAAGCTCAACGACACAATATCAGTCGGTGCCTCGTACTCACCTAAAATTAAAATGGGCAAGTTCGACAAATACTCAGGCCTCTTTGCTGACAAAGGCTCTTTTGATATTCCAGAAAACTACACGCTAGGAGTTGGCTTCCATGCTACACCCTCCGTTAGTGTCGCATTGGACTATCAGCGTATCAATTACTCTGGCGTGACTTCGATTGCCAATCCAAGTACAAACCGCGTACCGCTCGGCTTCGCGGGTGGCCCGGGTTTTGGTTGGCCCGACATCAATGTTTTTAAACTAGGTGTTCAATGGCAAGCCGCAACGGCACTGACACTACGCGCTGGATTTAATAAATCTGATAACCCGATTCAATCTCGAGATGTGTCTTTCAATATTGTCGCGCCTGGCGTGACAACTACGCACATAACCTTGGGCGGAACCTATGCTTTGTCTCCAAACACAGAGCTTACGATTGCATACATGCATGCACCGAAGAAATCTGTAACAGGACAATCTTTCTTGGCTGGAACTGAAACCATTCGCATGTCACAAAATTCGATTGGCATCCAGTTTGGTATGAAGTTCTAATAGTGGTATCCAGCTAAAAAAGGCCGCAAACTCTAGAGTTTGCGGCCTTTTTATTGGGTGCACCTATGTCACTTAAAACGATAATGATCCCGGTTGAGCACAGCAGCGACTGAAGTTACTTCTTCTGGGAACATGCCTAGATTCAAATCAGTGTTGCATTGCTCCACCATACCGCGCAAAAAACCTGCGGTGTTGATGCGTCCAAGTGGTTTGTAGATGGCATGCCCATTTCCTCCTACTTTTTGTACATGGCAAGCAACGCACTTGTGTTCAGCAATCAATTTTTCGCCCATCTTCAAGTCGGCATCTTTAAAAATCACAGGCACTTGAGCTTGTGACGTGCTACTCACAATGCCGCACATTAAGAAAACCAAATAGCTATGCTTGAAATTCATTACTGCATCCTAGTTAGCGATGCATCAGTATGACAGAAACAAAGTTGCATTGCAATTTCAAAAATTATTTTTACTGCAACTTGGCAAACACTTTGCCCCACGCAATATAGACTGCTCCGGCATGTAGAAATTCAAACGAATAAATAACGAATTTTAGAAAGGTCGCGTTGACGCATATTTTGGATGCGTCTCCTCACCCCATACCATCAGCACCGCGCCAGACGCCAGCATCGCCAAGGCGACAAACCAAAAAGCAGTTTCGACTTTTCCGCCCCAAGCTGCCGCAGCGCCCAAGCCCAGCGCGCCAATGCCATAGCCCACATCACGCCAAAAGCGGTAGATGCCGATGGCTGATGCACGCCAACTAGGGTGAGCGATGTCGGCAACGGCGGCGCTCAGGTTGGGGTACAGCATCGCCATGCCCAGTCCGGTGATAGCGGCGCTGGTACTCCACCACGCAGAGCCTGCGCCCAAAGACATCAACGTCACGCCCGCGCCACATACCCACATGCCCAGGTAGTTGAGACGATGCCGTCCGACGCGGTCAGACAATTTGCCGGTGAACAACTGCGCCCCGCCCCAGGTGAAGCCATACACGCCCACAATCCAAGCCATGTTCTGCAAGCTCACGCCCTGCTGCTGCAAGTAAATGGGCCAAAACACCCACACTAGGGCGTCAACAAACTTTTCCACCAAACCCGCTTGGCACAAAGCTGCCATTCGCTTGTCCCGCCAAGACATCAGTGCAAACATCTCGCCAGTTGATGGCTGGGCGTTTAGAGTTGAACTGAGGTTTGAAAGATTTTTAACGGTTTGCTTGGCGTAAGATTGCATCCAAGGCAGCGTCTCAACCACCGCCAACCACGTCAACACAGTTGCCAACACCACCACCGCGCCGCCAAACCACAGCAAACCCGTGCGCGCTCCCAGCAAAGAAGCAATGTAGGCCGTGGCAATACCTGCAATCGCAACGCCCACATAGCCTGAAAATTCGTTCAAGCCAATGACCAGCCCGCGTTGATCCGCTCGTGTTATGTCCAGCTTGGCGGTTTGCGTCATCGACCACGTCAGGCCCTGATTCACCCCCAGCAGCACAGTGGCAAATACAATCCAAGCCCATGAATTGGCCAAGTAGATGATGGCAGGAATCGGCAACGCCACCAACCACCCCAGAAGCAGCACCCTTTTGCGCCCCAAGCGCTCAGCCAAACGGCCAGCGACAAAGTTCATAGCACCCTTCACAAAGCCAAACGCCACGACAAAAGCCACTAGCAGCATGAACGAGCCACGCGGCACGCCAAACTCAGACTCGGCCAGCGCAGGTACCACTGTGCGCATCATGCCCAGTGTCATGCCGACCAGCAAGACTTGCAGCAGGTGCAGCAGCACTTGGTGCAGGTTGACGCGGATGCCGTATTTCATGGTTTGAAAAGAGCTATTCATCACACCTCAACTGGCAAACCCTGGGCCCGCCACTCGGCAACGCCGTCGGTCAGGTGGTGGGCGTTGTAGCCGTGTTGCCTAAGCAAATCGACCGCGTCTTTCGCCATCAGGCAAAACGGGCCACGGCAATAGGCAACCACGGGCGTGCCTTGGGGCAGCTCGGCCAGCCGTTTTAGCAACTCAACCACTGGGAGCGAACGGGCATGGGGCAGATGGGCGCTGTCGTACTCCTCACGCGGGCGCACGTCCAGCATCAAAATCTCGCCCGATTTGGCTTTTTGCAGCATGGTGGCGCGGTCTATGCCCTGCAAAGCGTCGCCATGCGACACAATGCCCGCAAGCGCAACTTGCAGCTCAACCAAGCGCTCTTCAGCCTCGGTGCGCATGGCCACCCACAGGTCGGCTACACTGGTATTTGCCAAGCGGTAGGTCACGTACTTGCCGTTTTTGCGGGTATCCACCAGCCGTGCCAGGCGCAGCGCTTTGAGGTGCGCACTGGCCAGTTTGACACTGATGTCAGCCTGCTGCGCCAGTAACTCAACCGTCTTTTCACCCTGGCACAACAGCTCCACCAACTCCAGCCGCTTCGGGCTGGCCATGGCCTTACCGATGCGGGCGACTTGTTCGTACAAATGGTTTTTGATGTCTCTCATACGCTCATTCTAACGAATATTAGATTGAATGCAATAATTTTTCTGCAATTTAGCTGTTGCAAGGCTTAAGAAACTAAATTATTACCCGTTAAATATGCACCTAGCCCGCGTATTTATTGCATGAGAAGCTATCAAATAAATAGCATAATTTGACGTAAGCGTAAACTGCATGCTACTAAGGGAAAAGGTAGACACTGATAATTTAATCCAAAAATTCATCATCAACACGATATAAAGTGATGTCACACAAACCGTTACCGGAGTTAGAAAATCAATAGTCGTAAAGTTGGAGAAAATACAACTTTTTCCCAAACTATAGACAAATAAACGCTGGCACTTGTCAACCTAAAAGACAATCAGGCGTTATAACGCTTAGCGTATATGCATATACGTTAGGAGCTAAAGCTTGCAACCTTTAGTCGATTATTTAATTTAATTTTTACAGGTATTGAACATGAAAAAACTC
Source organism: Polaromonas sp. (assembly GCA_043740415.1). Classification (GTDB taxonomy): domain Bacteria; phylum Pseudomonadota; class Gammaproteobacteria; order Burkholderiales; family Burkholderiaceae_C; genus Aalborgiella. The sequence goes on from JAYUCJ010000240.1 coordinate 4,978, forward strand.
GTTATTTTGTCACTTGGTCTTGCTTTAGCTGCAGGTGCGTTTGCTGCTGAGCATCAGGTGAAAATGGTTAACAATGGCAAAGACGGCATTATGGTTTTTGAGCCAGGCTTTATAAAAGCAGCCAAAGGCGACACCGTCAAATTTATTAAAACCGATGCAGCGCACAACAGTACTTCTTTCTTTGCGCCTAAAGGTGCTAAAGGCTGGAAGGGTCAAATGGACGAGGAAATTGTAGTTAAGTTAGACGAAGAAGGTGTATACATGTACCAGTGCGACCCGCACAAGTCTATGGCCATGGTTGGCGTGATTCAAGTGGGCAAAGCCACCAACTTAGACGAAGCTAAAAAAGAAGCCGCAACTTACAGCAAATCTTTGGCAATGAACAAAGACCGTTTGACCAAGTATTTGGATCAAGTGAAGTAAGTCCAGCTTTTGTATCAATTGCCCTGGCTGGCTCACAAGCCTAGATGGGGCATTTTTTATTAGGGTTTAAATCGTGTATTTTATTTGAGAGAAAGTATGGCTTTGTCTATACGATCTTGCAAATACGCACCGTAAAAATCTGGTACCGATGCGCCCACCAAACGCTCAGCAACTTCACTACCATTTTTGCCAAAAAACAAGAGCGTTGGCGCTACCTTGATGCCCCAAACTTTGGTAAGTTGGTCATGAGTGGTTTGACGACCTTGCAGGTCTCTAACCCTCGTTGGTTTACGCATATCTATTTGAACGACTTGAATTTTTTGCTCCTGCACTACAGAGGGTAAAAAATTCTCGCGTACGATCCGACAAAATGGACAACCGTCTAAACTGACCATAACCACCAAAGGTTTGCCTTGCTTTAAAGCACGTGTCAAGTCTTCATCCAGTGCGGTTGCTACTGGCAAAATGAGTGGGCCAGCATACGCAAGCCGCAGCGTGCTACAGCTAGCAAGCACCGAACCCAAGACTAGTTGCAAGTGCTTGCGACGCGAGAATTTGAGCATAGTTATTTTGTTGATCTTTTTGGGAACTCTTGAGACTCAAGATACTCGGAATAAGTTCTAATTATTTAATTTTAAAACATGAAAATTTATTCCATCGTATCTACATTTCTCGCTGCCAGCACACTGTATATTTTAGGTTGTACTGCCAATGCTGCTGGATCCTCTGTAACTCTTGAAGAAGCACGAACTGCGCTAGATAAATCATCAGCCATAGTCATCGACATTCGTGAAACCAGCGAACATGCTACGGGCGTGGCCAAAGGTGCGCGCCTTATTCCGATGGGACAACTCGGCAAGCGGTTGAACGAGCTACCAAAGCCTGGTGAGCAACCTTTGCTGATAATTTGCAACACTCAAAACCGCTCATCCAAAATTGTAGAACAGCTGCAGGCTGCGGGGTTTACCAATTCCAGCTATGTACAAGGGGGTATGAGCCAGTGGACAGCGCGTGGTTGGACAATGGTGAAGCCTTAATACAGGCAAGTTTTCGTCAAGAAAATGACCACTAGTCAACGTATTCATTGCTTTCAATGCTATAAATTTTGATGGAATTTAAGTCGAATTTTAGATGTCAAATACGCAACTGCAGCAATTACCACAGGTATGGCTATTCCTGTGGCGATGTCGGTATTGATCCCAAGACCTGAAGCTTTGGCTGCTTTTAGACCATACATAACCAAGCCTAGCGCGTAATACGAGATCGCTGCAATCGACAGCCCCTCAACCGTTTGTTGCATACGCAGTTGCAATCGCTGCCCATCGGTTAGTTTTTCTAATAGTTTTTGATTTTGTTCTTCACGTACGATATCGGCACGCGTACGTATAAGTGCGCTGGAACGCTCAATACGCTCGGACAAATTAGTTAAACGACTGTGTGTAGCCTCTATCGTTGCCATTGCAGGCACAAAACGGCGGTTCAAAAATTCACTGAAAGTTTGTACACCAGCTAAACGCTTCTCCCGCAGATCTTCAATGCGCGTGCGCACCAGATTTTTATAAGCGGTTGTAGCTGAAAATCTAAAACTATGTGCGGCGGTTGCACCTTCTACTCGTGCTGCCAATGCAATGAGTTGATGCAACAGCTCACTATCGGTTAGCTGCTCACGTTCCATAGCAGAGGTTATGTCAGCCAGTTGAATTTCTGCTGCTTTCAGCAGTGGCCCTAGAGAGCGTGCAACCGGCAAAGCCAATAGAGCCATCGTCCGATAAATTTCCAACTCCAACAAACGCGATGACACACGCCCTGCTCGCGTTTCAGACAATGATTCTGCTACAGCCAGATACCGACAAAAACCATCTTCCCTAAGCTGAAAATCAGTAAATGCAGTGGCATAACCTGCGCCAATGCGAGCGGCTACGATGTTATCTGAACCCAGCCATTTTTTCGCTTTAGTCAACATCTCATCATCAGAAGCTGATTCGATCCCTATCAATGCTAATTGCGTGGCGGAGATGGTTTTACCTGGCAATGATGCTAACCAACCTACAGGTAATTTAAGTATCAAACTCAAGTCTGGATCGGACTGCCCCCAACCAAACTCTGCTGGCAACGTTTGCGTGATGGAATAACGGGTAAATTCACCGTGTCGCTCCCACTTGACCTTATAGTCAGTAATTCGAAGGCGTAGAAAATTATTTACAGCGTCCACAGTTGTGAGGTTCTGTTGACCTGGAAGTTGCCGAAGTACCTTTAGCTCATCCTCTACACTCACGCCCTCGCTGAAAACTGAAACGTTGGTTACAAGAGCTGGCAATCTTATACGGGCGTGTGGTCTGGCGTGTATCTCTGCTTGTAGCGATAAACGATCAGGGTGATTAGCCGGCAACATTTTAGTTCTGACGCCACGGTAAGCCGTGAAACTTCCATCCACCTTTTTTGCCACGCTTGGCGTTTGAGTCTGGATCGCCCTCAAAACCTTCCAAGATGTTGTAAGCTTCAAATCCTAAGCTTTGCGCGCGCTGCGATGAAGGCACGGAACGCAAACCAGAGCGGCACAACATGACAATCTTGCTGCCTGCGGGTACCAAGTCTTTAAGCTGTTGATCGAAATTAGGATTAACTTCCATACTTGGCCAACTTTTCCACTCTATTGCTGGCGCATCTGGAATAAAGCCCACCCAAGCGCGCTCTGCGTTGGTGCGAATGTCTAGCAAAACAGCCTGCCCTGTTTGCCACCACTGAAACGCCAGCTGCACCGACACATCGCCCGCATAGCCTGCAGCTACATCAACGGCTCGCGGAGTATCTATGGGTGCACCAGCATCGTGACGAATTCCCAGAGTGAGATTTGCAGGAACTGCTTCATCAATGCGTTTTGGTCGCGGCAAGTTCAAATTGTTCATGAGTTGCACAAAGGATTCCAAACTGCGCAATTGACCGTTCTCTGTGATGCGGGCATTTGTACTTTTCTCCCGGGCAATGGTGCTACTGGTTTGACCTTTATAGTCATGTCCGGGCCACACTACAGTGCTGTCGGGCAGACTAAAGAGAATACTGGAAATGCTGTGATGCAACGCCTGTGCACTGCCCGACTGAAAATCTGTGCGTCCACATCCACCAATAAGCAAGGTATCGCCAGTGAAAACGTTTTTACCCGACACAAAACTCATGCTGCCACCCGTATGCCCTGGGGTATGCAAAGCTTTGATTTGCTGCGAACCAAAGTGCAGCACGTCGCCGTCTTTGAGTTGTATGGCAGAAGGCTTGATACCACAAGCCTCAGGGGTGGCCGTCTGAGCGCCTGTGTGCTCTATAAGGGCTGCAGCACTTGTTATATGGTCTGCATGTGCATGGGTTTCTATCACATAACGCAACTTGACAGCTTGCTCTTGCAATATTGCTAGATCACGCTCCATCTGGTCGTCGACAGGGTCAATGATGATCGCTTCCCGGCTTATCGGGTCTATGAGTAAATAGGTGTATGTGCTGGATGCAGCATCAAACAACTGAATGGGATTAATCGTGTTTAGCATATTGGAACCTTTAAGCGTATTTGGTGAGCATGGCAGCGATGTCTTCAGAGGACATTTCGTCCTGCTCAATAACACACGCCACCATAGCAAAAAAAGACTTATCCAAAGCCTTACGAGCAGCACTGAGTTGCTGTGCGACTGCTTCGCAGTCGGCATCTTCGTCTATCAAACGCTGCAAGCCGCGCAGCTGTCCCTCTACACGGGCAAGACGAGTGCGAATTGACTTCTTTTTTTGAGGGTCTGTGAGTTTGGACATGGGTTGAGAAAATAAATCTATACAAGAGTAGATTATATACTCACCGGGGTATATAATCCAAAACTTATTTATTTAATTCGGAGTGGTGATGGATGCAAATTGGATGTCCGCTGTACAAGCGCTAGGGGGTGGAATTTTGATCGGTTTAGCTAGCTGGCTATTGCTAGCATCTCTAGGTCGGGTTGCGGGTATCAGTGGCATTGCCTCATCTGCTTTACACCCTGCTGCGACCGACAGCCGTGCAGACCGTGCTTGGCGCTGGGCTTTTTTAGTGGGCTTGGTATTGGGCGGCGCAGCTACTACCGCATGGATACAACCTGCGATGGTCAGTACGCGTCCTATGCCACTTTTATTGATTGCTGGACTGTTGGTGGGGGTTGGTACAGTCATCGGTTCAGGCTGTACCAGCGGTCACGGTGTATGTGGCTTAGGACGCAAATCGGCTCGTTCTTTGGTTGCCACCCTGGTCTTTATGGCTACGGGTTTTGCAACGGTATTTGCTATCTACTTGATAGCTGGTCATTCAATGATTTAAAGATTAAAGAGAAATTTATGTTAAAAAAATCACTTTTTGCATTGGCCGCTGGTTTACTATTTGCAGTAGGCTTGGTCGTATCTGGTATGACGCAACCTGCCAAGGTTGCTGGTTTTTTGCATTTGGCGGGACTCGCACAAGGCGTCTCTTGGCAAGCAGCACCAGGCTTTTGGGATCCTTCATTGGCTTTGGTGATGGGCGGCGGCCTAATAGTCACCCTTTTAGCTTTTGCGATCAGCCCAAAAAACTCTAAACCCTGGGTTGACGATAAGTTTCATCTACCGACACGCAGCGACATTGACGGTAAATTAGTACTAGGTGCTGCTTTGTTTGGCATTGGCTGGGGATTAGCCGGTTACTGCCCCGGTCCAGGATTTGCATCGCTGCTGTCAGGCGGCCTTGATACTTCTGCTTTTGTGGCCGCTTTAGTCGTGGGCATGTGGGGTGCCAAGCGCTGGTTGGTTTAAGAAAAAAAGCCTCTACTCTTTGCTTTGGCTTTACCGACACTAACCTCTTAAGGTAAGTCACTTTTGAGGTTTTTCACCAACTATCTGCAGGTAGGTGTTGTAGGCATTCATGCGGTTTGCAAAACGAAACAACGGTACTTTTTCAAAGCGAGACCAATCAGTAGCCGCATAGGCCTCATCAAACAAATCTAGGTTAGCCACTGCCTTGGCCATGCTGGTACGCAGATAAGCCAAATAATCGCGCAGCAACTCCAGATCAGCCTGTGTTGAATCTGACACTGGACCATGACCGGGCACAATAACCTCAGCACCATACCCCAGCATGACGGATAGACTGTTAAGCCACGGCCCTGTATTTGCCGTTGGACCGATAAACGGGATGCGCCCCTTAAAAACCAAATCTCCCGCAAAAAGCACTTTCTCGGCAGGCATATGCACGATGAGGTCTTCTGGAGTATGTGCTGGTCCTACAGGTTTGACGATAAGATCAATCCCAGATAACTTAAGATTAGATTCTTTTTCCAGCCAAGTATCAGCATGCACCAATTGGGTGTTTTCGTCAATCCAAGGAAATAGCTCTGCGCGCGATGCAGCTAATCGATTCGTTGCTGTTTCGGAGTTTAGGTACTCCTTGGCTGCAGGATGTGCCAAGATTTTTGCACCAATTTTTTTGAACTCTTGCAGACCATAAACATGATCTGCGTGGTAATGCGTGACGATGACATGGGTGATTTTTAACGGAGTAATCTTGGCTATTGCCTGAATCAGAGACGTAGCCAACGCAGGCGAGCCAAGTGCATCAATGACCACCACACCTTCTTTACCCACAATAAAGGCGGCGTTGGATATAAAGTTTTTGTTGGCTTGGCTACCCAAGGCACTTTCGCCCTGCACGTACCAGACAGAAGGACTTACCTTCTGCGGCACCAATCGTATGGAATCGTCATGCTGCGACCAAGCCGGTGCAACCAGAAAAACCGCGCCCCATACGACAAAAGCTTTTACTGCAAAGCATCGCATGACATTCTCAGAGAGCTTTAAGGCTTGATGTAGGCAAACTTCTCACGCGACTGCAATTGTCCAATACGGGCCACACCTGATGGCGTAAAATCTGCGTCCAATGTGAATTGGTTTTTGTTGATGTTGCGCGTCTTAAGTGTGATCTCGCACACCTCAAACTTGACACCCCGGGCTTTCAAGTCACTCACCAACGCGGCATAGTCAACGTTGGGGTTGGCTTTGTCTTTCGCCCCTTCCATTAGAAAATCTACACCGTTGGCATGCGTGACCACCACAATTTTGGTGTCGGGTGCTGTGTCCAGATGGTTACGCACATTACGCAGACCTTTGGTCGCCTGTGTTTCTGCATTGTCAATGTGGTACACCGCTTTATCCTGCGCCAAGGCAAAGCCCGCACTCGCAACAAAAGCCACAGTAGCCAACACCAGTTTAAAAAAATGCTTCATACAGTTCTCCTGAAAGTTAATACAAGCTAAACCTACCACCTCAGCCCACCATCTACTTACTGAAATACATTTTGCTTTTGTCCAGCTTATAAGACCATGGCAGGTCTGCATTCTTCCAGCCATTCACATTGCGGCGGCCGTCTTTGGACATGTCGCCTTCAAAACCGTCGGCCACGGTGTACACACGTTTGAACCCGTCTTCTGCCAAGCGATTGACTGCGCGTGAGCTTCTGTCGCCCGAGCGGCAAATCAAAACCACAATATCTTCTTTGGTAAGCTGCTTTTCTTTTAAACGACGATTTATTTCCGGCACAAAATCTTGCATGGGTTCCAATTTATACGCGGATTTCGCGTTATCCCATGTGGTCATAATCTCCTCCGTCTCCACGAAAGGCACCAAAGCATCTACTACGCTAGGCATACCAACAAACATGGCCTCTGTTCGTGTACGCACATCAACAAACAATACACGACCCGCATTTTTTTTCAAAAAATCAGGTGTGGATCTGGCATCTAGGTACAGCTCTAGTTTGGTCTTTTTCTCTGGTGCCAGCTTGGTTTCATCCACTTGTGCCATGGCGTTTAAAGAGACGCCGAGGAACATCGCCAAAGCGGCGAATGCGGTGGTCAAAACTTTGGAGGTTGAAAATAGTTGCATGGAAAGTTCCTTTGAGAAATGCTGGCCTGAAATCTTTAGGGCGTGCGTTAGGGCGAGGGTTAGGACAAGCGTTAGAGAACAATACCGGGGTTGCCATCGAGGTTGAGCAACTTGGGGTTGTAGAGCTTGATGGGTTTGATGACCTTCTTGTCTTTCAGGTAGGTCTCCACCACATCCCAAATGGGCGGGCCTGCGTTTTTGCTGGCTTCCTGCACGGGTGCCCAGCCTGCCACTTTATAAGTTTTACCCGCTTCGATCAACTGCCCACCAAAGCGCATATCACTGATGCGTGAACCCGCTTTTCCTGTTGGGTTGCAGGTGTACGTCATTCCGCCCGTGCGAACCATATCGCCACCTTGTTGATAATAAGGATCAGGGTTGAATAGGTTGTCGCACACGTCCTCCAAGATCGTTTTGATAGTTTCGCCAGACAAATCAGTCAAAGTCGTCCACGGGTATGTAATGGCAGTTTGATCCATCACATGCTCACGCGTGATGGCTTGGCCGGGCAGCAACGATGTGCCCCAGCGGAAACCCGGTGAGAAGGCAATTTGTGCACCGCGCACGTTGATGAGTGCATCGGTAATCAACTGGTCAAACGTGCCATTGAAGTTTCCTCGGCGGTATAACAAACCTTCTGTAACCGCGAGCTTTTCCGACAACTTAGCTTCATAGGGTGCGCGAACTTTGTCGATCAATGTTGCCATCTCTTTATCAGCGGGCAAAAAATTGGCAAAGATAGGCAGCAGCTTGTAGTTGATATTGGCGACTTTTTTGTCACGCACATCAAGATCAAGCACACCTAAAAATTTACCATTGCTACCGGCATTGGTCACCAGGGTTTGGCCACCAGCATTTTTAACCATCGTCGGCACAGGTACGCCGTCATGTGTGTGGCCGCCCAAAATCACGTCGATGCCCGCCACTCGTGACGCCATTTTCAAATCTACATCCATGCCGTTGTGTGACAGCAGCACCACGGCTTGCGCACCTTTTGCCCGCGCTTCGTTGACTATTTTTTGCATGTTTGCGTCTTGGATGCCAAACGTCCAATTCGGCACTTGCCAACCGGGGTTGGCAATCGGCGTGTACGGAAAGGCTTGACCGACGATGGCTACCGTCACGCCGTTCATTTCTTTCAGCACATAGGGTTTAAAAACTGGGTCTTCAAAGTCTCTGGTTTTGACGTTTTGAGCAACAAAATCAATCTTGTCAGCAAAGTCTTTTTCGATGATTTCCATCATCCGTTTTTCGCCGTAGGTGAATTCCCAGTGCGCAGTCATCACGTTCACGCCCAGCAGTTTGCAGGCATCAACCATGTCTTGTGCGTTTGTCCACAAACTGGTTGCGCTGCCCTGCCACGTGTCGCCTCCGTCTAGCAACAAAGCACCTGGTCGGCTGCCGCGCAATTGCTTCACCAAGGTAGTCAAGTGTGCGAAGCCACCTACTTTGCCATATTGCTTAGCAGCTCGCTCAAAATCCAAATAGGTATGTGCATGGGCATTGGCACTGCCCGCCTTCAAGCCCGCATACTTCAGCAAATGCTCCCCCACCAAATGCGGCACATTACCCGTCATGCCAGCAATTCCAATGTTGACATTGGGCTCGCGGAAATAGATGGGCAACAGCTGCGCATGGCAATCAGTCATGTGCAACAAATGGACATTGCCGGTCTTGGGGACGTTGTAAAGCTGATCAGCCTCTTGCGCGCTGGCCTCGCGACTTAATGGGAAACCTGCTACAACTGCGGCAGTCAAAACGGATGTAAATTCACGGCGTGATAAATTCATAGTGAGAGATTTGCTAACTTAGTTATATGAAATGAACGGTTTTAGTGCTTTATTTATTCACAGGGGATTGCGGATCAAGCAACAGCGCCATGACATCTTTGAGTTGCTCATTCGTCAAAATTTTTGCATCTCCAAAGCGCGGCATACTGCTGCATAAATTCACAGAATGCGTGTTCCACAGACGCGCCCAGGTGTACTTCACAATGGCCTCTGACTCTTGAGCATTGGGATCTTTCACACCACGGTTAACGCCGTATTTATAAAGTGATGGGCCTAAGTTGCCAAAACTGATCTCTTTGGGTGCAAGCTGATGGCAGGCATAGCAGTTTGCGCCGCTGGGCTTACCAATAGCATCTGAATATTGCAAACCAGTGCCATCTTGCGCAATTTTTTCGCCTTCTTGCCAGTTACCGATGTATTTGGCATCTGTTGGATAAGGAATGCCTGCATACAGAGCTGTTTCAATTTTCTTACGAGTAGCTTCGTCAACAGCTTTACCTGTTTTATCAGCTTCAGTGCAAATACGTTGCACTTCATTTTGATCTAAACGATCCATTTTTGCGGGGCCGCGCTCAGAAAAACTACTTTTCAGTGTAGCGATCAAGTCTGATGCACTAGGCATACTCATTGAAGGTGCTGCGCAACTTGCGAGCACAGCAACAGCAGATATTGCAATACTAATTTTTGCTATTTTTTTTATAGCTGTATTGTCATTATTTACGCCGGCTAGAGGCTTATTTTTCATTATATTTTTCCCTTAAATTTTAACGCTTCAAAGCTGGTGCTGCCATCTTGCCGCCATTCGCATTCACACCCAAATAGGTGATCAAGTCGATGGAGGTTTGAGACAAATAAACCAGCTCAGGCATACGCTGACCACGCAAACAGTCTTGCATCCGCCACTGCATGGTGCGCAAGCCACCTTGGCTGACACGGTATGCCGGCCACTGCGCGAACGCATCTTGCGATGCCTTGCTTGGACCAGTTAAATTTGGCAATTCTTGCAAACGAATACGCTTGCCGTCTTGGTTATGGCATGACGCACAGCTAAAGTCATGCGTACCGCCTTTGAAATAAAACGTATCTTTACCACGCGCAAATGCTGCTTTTTCCATAGGATGACTTTGCGGTACATTGATCGTTACGCCACGCGATTCGTCATAAATGTAAGCGACCAAATCTTCAATTACCGTTGCTTTTTGTGCTGTACCACTGGTGAAATTCTTGGCATTGAAATCTTCTGCTTTAAAGCCTTGCAACGTGACCATGCAATGAACCAACCTGCTTTCAGCATCCATCACCTTGTTGACATCAGCAAAATAACGCGGCATTGACCCAACGGCGCCCTTCACCTTGCCAACGCCCAGACCCAAATCACAAGCTTCCAAGCTTGCATTTTTAGGGCCACGTTTGGTTTTCCATAACGCTTCACCTCGAGCCGCGTTCAAATCTGCTGGATTTCCGTCTTGCAAACTAGCGCGGTAGTCTTCAATCGCGTCTTTTGCTGATTTTTGCTGGGCATTCGCAACACTGGTCAGCGCCCCTAAAGCAAGTATGCCAAGCACTGCGGCACGACTTGTCATAAACAATATTTTCTGAAAACTCATTTTTGTCTCCTGATTCAATTTTGAACTTTAAATATAGTTAAGCCGCCAAATTTAAAATTAAAAAAGCCAGCAAGCTATTGAAATAGTTTACTGGCTTTCTATCAGCGTGATGTCACCAAGCTCAGGAAATTGTTGCTTCGTCGGTGCGTTTGTCACCAGAGTTATCAACCCAAGTTACAGCAATTTTTTCGCCAGCTTTGCCGCCAGTAAATGTAAATTGAATGAACGGGTTTTTAGACACCGCAGGTCCCCACTGAGCGTTCATCACGGTTTTTCCGTTGTGTACAGCGCTGATGGTTTGAATAAACAAAGCCGGCACCAATTTACCAGCAGCGTCTTTACGCATGCCAGATTCCATTTCGTGACTGACTAGCACACGTACAGTTACTTTATCGCCAGCAACAGCGGCACGGATTCGCATTGGATCACTCATCTTGAACTCCTAAATTTCTAATTTCCATTTTAAATATCAACAACGAATTAGCCGCCGCAGCCACCGAGGGTGACCTTGACTTCTTTCACTGCGTAGTAAAACTTATCACCCACTTTTGCAAGTGCGTAAACATTGGTTGATTGACCCATCTTGACATTCGTAGACATATTTGCATCCGTGCCAGCAGGGATATCAAATCCAGCGGTTAATGCTGATGGGTTCTTTTCAACCACCAAACCAAGCCAGGTTGTTCCCGCGATGCCGCTTTGCACACCCAAGCGAACTACGTTACCGTTTTCAGCAATTTCTGGTGCGCTTAAAGTCACATCTTTACTCTCTGTAGCCGCTGATGCGCCACCCAGTGCCTTGACAACATCTGCCAAGTTTTTTGCCTCAAAAGCAGCTTTGTTCCAAGCTGTTTGCGCTGAAGCAGTCGCGGGAAACAACCCCGCGCTGACCGCCAAACCCAAAGCAGCAGCACCCGTGGTACTTTGTACAAATTCACGACGTTTCATAATTCACTCCTAATTTGAAATCTTAAAAAATCTTTTCTCTAACCCACTCAAACTAACACACTCCCCGCTTTTGCGTTGACAGGGATATTACTTAGCAGCGCCTTGTGATATCCAAGTCGCAACTTTTTTGGCATCCGCATCGTTGATACCTTGCGCTGGCATTGGCATACTACCGTAGACGCCAGAACCGCCGCTCTTGATTTTTCCCGTCAAATATGCAACCGCATCAGCTTTACCACCTTGCTTTGTCGCTATATCTTTGAAACTTGGGCCAATAATTTTATTGTCAACACCATGACATGCCGAACAGGTATTTTTAGTCAAAATCCCACTGACATCAGCGCTTTTAATTGCACCAGTAGCTTCTGCTGCTTTCTCTGGTACCTTAGCAACTGCAGCAGGAGCAGTCATCGCTTTTTTAGCATCTGCGCCAGTACTTGGCGCTGGCTTGCTTGTATCTGCTCCTACGGAAGATCCAAATCCGCGCGTTTGCTCTGCCAAATTGCCGTGCGCATTGCGTACGTGCTCAGGCAGCAAGCTAGCCACTTTAGCCTCGGTCGCGCAGTTGGTCATGCAGTTTGAACCTTGCGTATCAGGCTTGGTCGTACCGCCAAACTCTTTGCCAGGCCACATGGCATGTTGAGTCAACATGCCATTTCTGTTAGGTAATTTGGCCTGAGTTTCAGCCATGTTTTTATCACTCAAGGTGAAATTTTCTGGCACCACATTACCAAGATTTAGCAAATACGCCGTCACAGCGTAAACTTCATCTGGCTTCAAGGATTTAGGCGCCGTCCAAGGCATAGCGCGATTGATATAGTCCCACAGCGTTGACAACTGCGATACTTTCATCATTGTTGTTCGAGATGGCGCTGTAGAGTCTGCATTCAATGCGGCAACACGACCAACTTCACTGTCTTTTTTTGTCGTATAACCAGCCAACGGCGCAAATACGGAGTTGCTCTCAGCAAATTCTCCATGACATGATGCACATTGAGTACCCCATATTTTTTCACCCATGGCTACGCTGCCCGCACCTTTAGGCAAGCCTTTGAAGTCCGGACGAACATCAATGTCCCAAGCCGCTACTTCATTGGCTGTCGCAGTACGACCAACGCCTTCAATCTTGCTTCCTTGTGCAAAAACAGACACAGTAGCTGCAGCCAAAATAGCTGCCGTAACGTTACGATAACTGAACATTTTTCACCTCACCAGACTCTTGTAACAACCATGTTTGGATAGAGTTGTTGTGATAAATACTCTTGATGCCTCGAACTTTTCTGTTTTCAGCATAGGTTGGCTGAATATGCCCAGTTTCATCCGTTGCACGGCTCATGAGCAACGCTGGCTTGCCGTCCCAGGCCCAGTCCATGTTGAACCGGGTCAAGCACTTAGACATGACCGGCCCCTCTAATCGTGCCGGCTTCCAGTTGCGACCACCGTCTGCGGATATATCTACCTTGGTGATTTTTCCTCGGCCGCTCCAAGCCAAACCAGTCACATTCAAAAAGCCTTTGTCCAAAATAATTTGTCCACCACTTGGCGTGGTGATAACGGATTTAACCTCTTGCGTGCTGCTGTATTGGCGATGCATACCGCTTGGCAGCAAATCAATATAGTGAATAGTTTCGTCTTTGGTGCCATAGGCCTCGTCGCCCAACTCAATGCGGCGCAAGTACTTCACCCAGCTCACACCCTGCACCCCCGGCACCACCAAGCGTAGTGGGTAGCCGTTTTCTGGACGCAACATTTCACCATTCATGCCATAGGCGACCAAGACTTCACCACTCATGATGAGACTCATTGGAATCGTGCGCGTCATGCTTGAACCATCGGCACCTTCAGCCAATACAAACTTGCCACGCTTGAAGTCAGCGCCGCACATTTCAAGCAGCAAGCGCAAAGGCACACCGGTATATTCGCTGCAGCTGAGCATGCCATGCGTGTATTGCACCGTAGGTACAGCAGCGTTGCCCCATTCCATGCCGGTGTTTGCACCGCATTCGATAAAGTGAAAGCGGCTGACGGATGGCAAACGCATCAAATCATCCATGGTGAAAACCATTGGTTTTTTGAGCATCTTTTCATCGCTACCGTTCACCATCAAACGGTGTTTGTCTGGCTCAATATCCCACCAACCTTGGTGATGGCGCTCAAAATGCAAACCACTTGGTGTGACTATGCCAAACAAACCCTGTAAGGGCGCAAAGCTGACACCTGCCGCACTAACAGCTGTTAGCCCAGGGCTTTCACGGCGTTGCAGGTTCTTTTCGTAAACACTAGGTACGCCGTAGCCTCGCGCTGCAACACCTTGACCCAAACCTTTGGAGTGGGCCGGTAGATTGACGATATTTGGATCGTCTTTTGAAGCGCTGGTTTGCGCACGTGCAGCCGTCGTTGCAGCCATCGCGGCAGCAAATGCACCAGCCATGAAGCCGCGCCGGCCAGCATAAACCGATTTGATTTGCTCTTTTCCAAGGAAACCCTCGGGAGCGGGTTGGATAAAGCGATTATTTCTCATTGATTAGCTCTCATTATTTAGCGCCAGACAAAATCCATTTTGCGAGCTTGGTGGCATCAGCATCAGGCAGTGCTGCCTGCGCTGGCATAGGGATAGGACCGTATTTTCCAGAACCACCCGCTTTGATGCTTGCAGCCAATTTAGCGACGTAGTCTTTTTCTTTGGAATATTTTTCGGCAACGGCTTGGTACGCTGGGCCAAGCACCTTCTTATCAACAGCATGGCAGGCCATGCAAGCACTCTTTTGCGCCAATGCCAAATCAGCATACGCTGGCATCGTAGAAGCGAAAACCGCGATTGAACCGGCTACTAATTTCAATATAACTGATTTGTATTGCATGGTAGGTTTAATATATTAATAATAGAATATGAATATATTTATATTGGTATATTGAATATGCTTATATTGAATCGCGCATTTCAACTCAAGCAATCAGTATTTACCCTAATTTATATGTTTAGGATCGAAAAAAAACAGAGGCTAATGCGAATCATTCGCGCCTCTGTTCGTTTTAAACTGCTGACTTAAGCCAGCATATCAGACCAAATATTTTGCGCCCAGCTGTCAGCGTACGCACCTTCCAGCATGGTGACTTCCGGTTTCAAGTCAATCGACGATACGCCGCCTGAGCCAGCCACCGTTTTGAACGTTTTCTCAGCAGCCACGTACTCATGCACGCTGGCCACGTGGATGCAGTTTTTCGCATCGACCATGCTGTAGCAGGTGTTGGTTAGCATTGGGTAGGAGTTAACTTCCCAGCCATTGAGCTGCGCAACAATGGCAGCGGCTGCCACTTTGGCTTGTGCGTTCGCCATGTGGCCGCTCTTAGGCATACCTGGTGCGATTTGGATAGAGTCGCCCAAAACTTGCACGTCCTTGGCAGCGGTTGACTCGAAAGTGAGAAGGTTCACACCGCACCAGCGACCATTGGCCATGCTGTTCAAGCCAGCGTAAACCGCAATCAAACCTGCTCTCATGTTGGGCAAGGCGTTAATGATGGTTACTTGTTGATTTTCACTTAGAACTGACCCCATGGAGGTGCGGACAATAACTTGGACTACTTGGAGGTAGTTCATGTATACATACGAAGATCGAATTCGAGC
>JAYUCJ010000241.1:0-20096 GCA_043740415.1 Polaromonas sp.
TGCGTCGTTGGATGAGTGTTTGTGCGTCTAATGGCGCACAGCGTTTGCCTTCTTATGGTTGATTGGTCGTGTATTTGAATTTTGCAGGGGCGACTAAATATGCTCCCCTACGATGCAACTGCTGCCAGTTTATTCACACCTTACGTCGATGAACATGTTTATTTAATACCGGAAGATACGGTTACCTCGGGTGCATGTGCGGAATTAGCTCGGTTGGTTTATATTTTGTTTGAAAAAGAACCGACTGAACATGCTCGCCTCGTTGCGGCATTAAGAGTAGGAGGATATGAGTTAGTTAAAGCTTTTAGCAAAAATACAACTCAAGCCATGGCAGTTTCTCATATTAAATCTGGCAAGCTGATTGTTGTATTCAGAGGTACTGAAATTAGATGGTGGGATATTACGACGATTCTTACGGTAATACCTAGTAAGTGGCCTCACGGTGGTTTCACCCACACAGGATTTCAAAACGCACTAAACAAAGTGTGGGGCGAAATTTGTAACGTATGTGGAGACAGGCTCAATACAGCCATTTTTACTGGTCACAGCTTGGGGGCTGCTATCGCCACACTGGCAGCTAATGATATAAAACATAAAGCATCAGCCCATCTACCAGAGCCCAAACTGATAACTTTTGGATCTCCAGCCGTGGGCGATGCTGCGTTTGCGGCAAGCTCAACTGGATATTTAGTGAAGCGATATGTAAATTGCTGTGATTTAGTTATCAACGTACCGCCTGAAATTGCAGGTTTTGTGCATGTTGGTGAAGCGCTTTATTTCAATAGCAAGGGTAAATTAGATGCATCGTCCCCCGCAATACTAAAGATGGACAGATATTTAGCGCGCGCTTATTTTTTAGCTCGATATTTTTTTGATAAATCTTCGGTCAAAGTACGTGATCTTGCAGACCACGCCCCTACCAATTACGTGCGCCTTTTCTAAAAGCGAACATAAAAAAAAGGGAGCCAGGGCTCCCTTTTTGTTGAAGATGCGATTGCATTAACCCATGTGCAAACCGCCATTCACAGAGAAGTCCGCACCTGTCGTATAGCCACCTTCTTCTGATGCTAACCACGCAATGATGGAAGCGATTTCAGATGGTTTACCGAGACGTTTCACAGGAATAGTCGCCACGATTTTGGCCAACACATCTTCACGGATGGCGTTGACCATGTCGGTGCCGATGTAGCCTGGGCTGACGGTGTTGACCGTCACGCCTTTGGTGGCCATTTCTTGCGCCAGTGCCATGCTGAAGCCGTGCATACCGGCCTTGGCAGCCGAGTAGTTGGTTTGGCCAGCCTGGCCTTTTTCGCCGTTGACGGAGCTGATGTTGATGATGCGGCCCCAGCCTTTGTCGACCATGTCGGCAACCACTTGCTTGGTCACGTTGAACATGCTGTTGAGGTTGGTTTCGATCACACCGTCCCAGTCTTCACGGGTCATTTTCAAGAACATGCGGTCTTTGGTGATGCCGGCGTTGTTCACCAACACGTCAATCACACCATGCTCTGCTTTGGTTTTGGTGAAGGCTTCAACCGTGGAATCCCAAGCGCCCACGTTACCAACCGAAGCGTAAAACGTGTAGCCCAAAGCGGCTTGCTCAGCGATCCATTTGACGTGGTCACGCGTGGGGCCGCAGCCGGCGATGACTTTGAAGCCTTCTTTGTGAAGACGCTGGCAAATGGCGGTTCCGATGCCGCCCATACCGCCGGTGACGTAAGCTACTTTTCCATTCATGATGATGCTCCTGTTGTGGTTATAAATCTCAAATACATTACAAATACTATAAAATCAATAGCACCTTAGGCAATAAATACACCGGCTAGAGGCATATTTGGCATCTAAAATACTATAACCTAGCTGCTTAACGCTCAATCGTCAACGCCACGCCCATACCGCCGCCTATGCACAGCGAGGCAATACCCTTCTTCGCATCGCGCTTCGCCATTTCATGCAGCAGCGTGACCAAAATACGGCAGCCGGACGCGCCAATCGGGTGACCAATCGCAATTGCGCCACCGTTGACGTTGATTTTGCTGGTGTCCCAACCCATTTCTTGGTTGACCGCACAAGCTTGTGCCGCGAAAGCTTCGTTGATTTCCAGCAAATCGAGGTCTTGTGCGTTCCAACCCGCACGTTTCAGGGCGATTTGAGAGGCGGATACCGGACCCATACCCATCATGGCTGGGTCTAAACCTGATGTTGCGAAGCTGGCGATACGGCCTAGCGGTTTCAAGCCGAGCGCGGCGGCTTTGGCAGCGGTCATCACCATCACAGCGGCAGCACCGTCGTTGATGCCGGAGGCATTGCCAGCGGTCACGCCACCGGCTTTGTCAAACGCAGGTCGCAAACCGGCCAAGCCTTCAACGGTGGATTTGCGGTTGATGAACTCGTCTGCCGCGAAAACAATGGGGTCGCCCTTCTTCTGCGCGATACTGAAAGGCATGATTTCGTCTTTAAAACGACCTGAATCTTGCGCAGCAGCCGCTTTGGTTTGGCTGGCAAGTGCCAAAGCGTCCTGCATGTCGCGGGTGATACCGAACTTTTTCGCCACGTTTTCAGCGGTGATGCCCATGTGGTATTGGTTGTAAACATCCCACAGGCCGTCCACAATCATGGAGTCGATCATCTTCCAGTCACCCATGCGCTGGCCGTCGCGGCTGCCCAACAGCACGTGCGGCGAGGCGCTCATGTTTTCTTGACCACCGGCGATGACGATTTCAGAATCACCATACGCCACGGCTTGGGCGGCCAGCATCACAGCTTTCAGACCAGAGCCGCAAACGGCGTTGATGGTCAAACCAGGCGTGCCATGGTTCAAACCGCTTTTGATGACGGCTTGGCGCGCTGGGTTTTGCCCCGCACCGGCTGCGAGCACTTGCCCCATGATGACTTCGCCGACTTGCTCTGCTTGCAGGCCGCTGCGCTTCAGCACTTCCGCAATAACGGCTGCGCCCAACTCGGTTGCAGGCGTTTTGGCGAGGGTTCCGCCGAACTTGCCAACAGCAGTACGGGTGGCGGCGACTATGACGATATCTTGCATGATGATTTCCTTCTGTAAAATCTTTTCCGTTCGCCCTGAGCATGTCGAAGGGTTAACGAGTGTGAGAGCGTTTCGACAGGCTCAACGCGAACGGCCTTCTGTTACCTATACCGCCTTTGCTTTCACGTAGCGACCAGGCGCAGGTTCAATGGCTTTGAACTTGCCTTTACCTGTGCCGTTACCATAGGTTTTAGGCGCAACAATTTGTTTGCCAGCGTTACCCGCTAACCAAGCAGACCAATCTGTCCACCAGCTGCCTGGGTGCTCTTTGCTGCTGGCTTGCCATTCGGCTTGGGTGGCTGGGAATTTGTCCTTGATTTTGTCGTTGGTCCAGTAACTGCGCTTGTTCTTCACAGGCGCGTTAATCACCCCAGCAATGTGCCCAGACGCCCCCATGACGAAGCGCTTTTTACCCGGCAACACTTGTGTGGAAGCGTACGCGCCCGTGATAGGCACGATATGGTCTTCGCGTGAGCCGTAAATATAGGTTGGGATATCGACTTTGCTCAAATCAACCTTCTCACCGCACACCACGGCTTTGCCAGGCTTGATGAGGTTGTTCTCATGGTAGGTGTTACGCAAGTACCAGGTGTACATGGGGCCTGGCAGGTTGGTGGCGTCAGAGTTCCAGTACAACAGGTCAAACGCAGGTGGCGTTTCGCCTTTGAGGTAGTTACCCACCACGTAATTCCACACCAAATCGTTGGGGCGCAAAAAACTGAAGGTGCTGGCCAGCTCTTGGCCTTTGAGCAGCGCAGGCGCATCCTTTTTTGACAATTCAGCTTCGCGCTTTTGCACGGCCTCTTCGTCGATAAAGATGTCCAAAATGCCGGTGTCGCTGAAATCGAGCAGCGTGGTAAGCAGCGTCAACGAGGCGACGGGCGTCTGTTTACGCGCAGCCAACACGGAAAGTGCCGTCGACAAAATCGTGCCGCCCACGCAAAATCCGAGTGCATTTATCTGCTTAGACGACGTGATTTCTTGCACAGTAGCTATCGATTTGATAGCAGCGTGTTCGATGTAATCGTCCCACGTTTTGTCAACAATCGACATGTCTGGGTTGCGCCAGCTCAGCACAAAGGTGCGGTGGCCTTGTGCTACGGCGTAGCGCACCAGCGAGTTTTCAGGCTGCAGGTCGAGGATATAAAACTTGTTGATACACGGCGGCACCAGCAAAAACGGGCGCTCATACACCTTGGCGGTGAGCGGTTTGTACTCAATCAGCTGAAACAATTCATTTTCAAAAACAACCGCACCTTCGGTGGTGGCGACGTTTTCACCGACGGTGAAGACGGATTCGTCCGTCATGCTGATGTGGCCACGCTGTATGTCTGCCAGCAGGTTTTGAATGCCTTTGCCAATGCTTTCGCCTTTGGTGTCGATGGCTTTTTGCAGCGCATCGGCATTGGTGGCTAAAAAGTTACTGGGCGACGCAGCGGCGTTCATCTGCTCCACGGCAAAACTGATACGTGCTTTGGTTTTTTCGTCGGCTTCTACCGCGTCAGCCATACTTTGCATGGCGCGGGAATTGAGCAAATAGGCGGCTGCGGCAAATTGCGCGGCTGGGTTATGCGTCCAAGCTGCGGCGGCAAAGCGTTTGTCCGGTAATTGTGTTGCAGCTTGTGTCGATTGCTGCCACAATTTGGCCGCATCTTCAAGATATTGGTTTTGCAGTTCTAGCAATTTACTAGAATCTAGTTTCACATTTTCAAACATCCGTAGCCCCTAAGTTACTTACTATGTATATCGTTGCAATCGCTTGGATGTATGTCGCCCTCATGATGGCGGTTGCCGAAGCCACAAACACCAATGGAACTGTCTTAGGTGCTATTGTCACCTTTATTTTGTATGGTTTGTTGCCTGTGGCATTGGTAGTTTACCTAATGCGCTCGCCAGGACGCAAGCGTGCCGCCAAGGAAAAAGAGGCGTTGGAAGCGGCGTTACACCAGCAAAACTCACTTGCTCCAGACTCACGCCATCCAAATACAGCCAGCCATGCGCCCACTGCTGCCGAATTTGACAGCGTCCCGCCTGTGCGAGAAAAATCGTAACGGATTGTTTACCGTGCACCATTCGGTGCTGCTGTCGTTGCCAAAGATTTGATCATTCCCCAGCCCCAGTTGCTTCAATTGCTGCCGAGCCAAACCCGCCAAATCAGCCAGCCATTTGCCTGATTCTGAACCACCAACCGGCTTAAACATAGCAGATGAATTTGGCAAACTTGCTGCAAATGCAGCCTTTACCTCACCGCCCACCTCAAACGCCTCAAGCCCAATACAAGGCCCCATCCATGCTATTATTTTATTAGCACCATAGGCAACATCTACACCGGCTATAGCATTAATTGACTCTATATTTTGACGCAATACGCCATCAGTCAAACCACGCCATCCAGCATGCGCAGCGGCAACAAAACTACCTTCTACATCCGTAAAAAGCACCGGCAAACAGTCCGCCACCATGATGGTGCAAGCCAGCTTTTTCTCAGTCGTGATGCAGGCATCGGCAACGGTGCCGTGTGGCGTTTTGGGCGTCAGAGTCACAACCGCTGTGCCATGCACTTGTTTTAAATAAATGGGTTTGACACCCAACAAAACCTGCAGCATATGCCGATTCGCCATGACATGGTTGGGGTCATCGCCCACATGGTCGCCCAAGTTAAACGCTTCAAACGGCGGCTGGCTAGCACCGCTATACCCATTTCTGCCACTTTTGCTTACCTTTCCAGTTTCAAACCCAGTTTGTGCGATGCCGCGGCTGGTAAACACCGCTTTCACATGTGGCGGCGCGGGCCAGTTGGGGATGAGCCAATCAGGATTCATTGGTGAAATTAAAAATTACGCTTCAAAATCAGGACAATTGGACGGCTGCGCTTGCTGAAAAGCGGGCAATTTCATGCAAGCGTCAAACACCGCCATGGTACGCGGCAGGCCGTCAAACGGCATGTCAAAGCGTCTGGCGTTGAAAATTTGCGGAACCAAGCAGCAATCGGCCAAGGTCGGGGTGCTGCCAAAGCAGTAAATACTCTGCTCTTGGCCGTGCTTGGTGCGGTAAGCGGCGTCAACGTCTAGTTGGCGCTCAAAAGCTTCTAAACCTTCGCGGCACCAGTGGTTGTACCAGGTGTTTTTGACGGATTCTTCCAGTTTCAGCACCTTGAGCAAGTATTTAAGCACCCGCAAATTGTTCAAGGGGTGAATTTCGCAAGAAATGCTCTGCGCCAGCGCACGCACTTTGGCTCTGCCCAGCGCGTCTTTTGGCAAAAGTGGTGAGTTTGCATGCGTTTCGTCCAAATACTCAATGATCGCCATCGATTGCGAAAGCGATTCGCCATCCACCTCGAGCAAAGGCACCAAACGGTCGGCAGATTTATTGGCGTACGCCGCTGATTTATGGTCGCCTTTGACCAAATGCACAGAGACGTATTCGTACGGCAAGCCTTTGAGCGCCAAAGCAATGCGCACGCGGAACGAGGCGGAAGAGCGGAAGTAGTTGTGAAGAATCATAAAATATCGTTGAGTTATAAGAGAGAATAAACCAAATTTAGAAAATCATTTAAGAAAGATTGAACATGATTTTAGAACTAGCCGACATTCGCATCCACCCCGGCCAGCAAGCCGCCTTCGACGAAGCCATTGAACGCGGTCTGACCACCGTTATCACCCGTGCCAAAGGCTTTCAAGGCTTCAAAGTCAACAAAGGCATTGAAAGCCCAGAGCGCTACATTTTGCAAATTTTTTGGGCCACCCTAGAAGACCACACCGTTGGTTTTCGTGAATCGTCACTGTTTGCAGAGTGGCGCGCGATTGTGGGACCGTTTTTTGCTGCACCACCGAACGTAGAACATTACGAACTGGTCACAAAATCATCTTGATGCAGTGAGGGGTGCAACGGAAGCACCCTGAATGCCGTGTCTTGCCAAGGCATCAACGATAAAACCACTGGTCTTCATGTCCTCAACAAACCCTCGCAAGACCTCGGCAACTTCATCTCCTCGGCTTTTAGGCAAGCCCATGGCTTGCTGAATCACCATAAAACGACCAGGCAAGAGTCGTAAATTGGGGAATCGCTTGCTATTGGTTTCAAGCTGCTGCTTAACGCCTGCGGCCACATCTAAACCTTGCTCTATAAACACATCGATGACCGTGGGAGACGATGGCGCCCGCACAATCTCAGCCTGCTTGAGCTCACGGGTCAAAAACAAGTCATAGGCGCTGCCCTTGCCAACCGTCACGCGGTGCCCTGCTTTGTCTACCTCATCATTGGCCTGAATACTTGAGTCCGCTCGCACCATATAACAGCCCTCAATCAACACATAGGCAGCGGTAAAGGCAATGCCCTCACCACGCAAGGGATCAATCGCGAAAAACCCAATGTCCGCTTTCTCTTGCGTCACAGCCTCCACCGATTTGGCGGCGGTACCAAACACCACGAACTCGACATCAACGCCCAAACGTTGTGCCAATGCGTTTGCCAGATCGATGGAAACGCCTATCGGTTGCTGGGTGATGGGGTCACGATTGGCGAGTATGGGGTTGCCCAAATTGATAGAAGCGCGCAATTTACCCGTGGGTGCAAATGATTGGATGGTGTGTGGCGAAATATTCATGATTTTTACAAGATACAAAATTAGACGCTACCAAAACGCCCCGAAAGTCTGACGCAACGGGTCAATATCGCTTTCAGCTAACGAAGGTGCAGCACCTTTTGTTAAATGCCACAGTTTGGCAGTTTCCTCCAGCTCTTCCAGCGTCGCCATGGCAGCGGCTGGGCTGTCATGCCAGACATTGGGGCCTAGTCGGTCTAGCATCACGGCGCGTATCGGCGTGCCGCTGGTGTGGTATCTCGCTATCACGGCTGCTACGGCTTGTGCTGCTTGCGGGTCGCCGGGTCGGTAATACGCAATCAAAGGAACATGGCCTACTTTCATCACAAAATAGGGCGTCAGCGCTGGTAAAAGTTCTTGCGGCTCTGGTGAGGAGCCGAGTGTCAAGGCCACGCAATGCGTGCTGTGCGTATGGATGATGCAGCGGGCGGCTGTCGGGCTACCCGCGCTGGCGGCATAGATTTGGCGATGCAACGCCATGGTTTTGCTGGCGCGGTCGCCACTGATTTGCTGGCCTGCCTCGTCGAGTCGCGCAAGACGCGCCGGGTCAAGAAAGCCCAAACAGGCATCGGTCGGGGTGATCAAGTAACCACCACCCTGCTCTGCATCCAATTTCACGCTGATGTTGCCAGCCGTGGCGTGCACATAGCCGCGCGCAAACAAGCTTTTGCCGACGCGGCATATTTCGTCTCTGGCTTGTCCTTCAGTTTTAGTTATTGCCATGTTGTGTCTCCCGTTTTAGCGGTTTCAACATGCCCAGCGACAAGTTTGCCGAGCAAAGACGTCAACTGCTCCGCCTCTTTTGCTGTGAGCGGCTGCATGATTTGATCCTGAACTTCTGCGACAGCAGCCTTCATAGCGATGACGACTTTTTCGCCTTCGGTGGTCGCAGTCAGCAGCTTGCGGCGCTTGTCTTTGGGGTCGGCGTCGCGGCGCAGCAAGCCTTTGGTCTCCAAACGCAGAATCACTGCGCCTGAAGTGGCGGCATCAAATGCGACTTTGCCGGCTAGCGTGATTTGGTCTTCACCCGGCTCGTCCACCAAAGCATTCAGCATGGCAAATTGAACCGGTGTGATCTCAAAAACAGCCGTTTTTTCAGCAAAAATGCTGACCGCTAATTGATGCGCACGACGAATCAAATGACCGGGGGCAGCGTGATAATCGTAAATTAAAGACATGCCATGAGTTTAATACGCTCACTTATGACTCGGAAGCACCAAGAATCAGGGTTAATACTAAGTAGACATATGATAAGTACACATATTAAAATCCACACATGAATTCAATTGCCTCTGCTGCTCCTGCGGCTTTAGACCCACGACAGCGTTTGTATGACGACATGTCGCCTTTTGCGTTGACGCCGCTGTGGCGTGAGCTGCATGCCTTGGTGCCCATGCAGCCAAAGACGCCGTGCGTGCCGGCGCATTGGCAATATGAGCAAATCCGCCCTTTCATCATGCGCTCTGGCGAAGTCATCACCGCTGAAGAAGCGGTGCGGCGTGTGCTGATTCTCGAAAATCCGGCACTGCCAGGCTTGTCATCCATCACACAATCGCTTTACGCCGGTTTGCAGCTGATCATGCCGGGCGAAGTCGCCCCCAGCCACCGCCACACCCAAAGTGCGCTGCGTTTCATCGTGGAAGGCGCTGGTGCGTATACCGCTGTGAATGGTGAGCGCACCACCATGCACCCTGGCGATTTCATCATCACCCCCAGTATGACTTGGCACGACCACGGCAATGAAGCCGATGTACCTGTGGTTTGGCTTGACGGTTTGGATATTCCACTGATTCGTTATTTAGACGCCGGATTTGCAGAAAATTCGACAGA
The DNA here is from genome assembly GCA_043740415.1 of Polaromonas sp. Lineage (GTDB taxonomy): Bacteria > Pseudomonadota > Gammaproteobacteria > Burkholderiales > Burkholderiaceae_C > Aalborgiella. The sequence goes on from JAYUCJ010000241.1 coordinate 9,477, forward strand.
AAAATCACAAACCGTCACCGCCAAAGAAGGCGCTAGTTTTGCCAAATTTGGCTACAACATGGCGCCCGTGCGCAGCAGCACTTCGCCGTTTGGCGCAACATCGCCGATATTTTGTTACCCATACGAGCGCAGCCGCGAAGCGCTCCACAAACTAGAGCAGCTTGAGTCCATGGATGCTTGGGATGGCGTGAAGCTGCGCTACATCAACCCACTGACCGGCGGCTCGCCGATGCCAACCATGGCCACGTTTATGCAGCGTTTGCCAGCGGGTTTTGCAGGCTTGCCATACCGACAAACCGATGGTGCCATTTTTAGCGTGGTTGAAGGCACTGGCCGCGTATCTATTGAGCATGCCGGCAAAACAACCGTATTTAACTTTTCGCCACGTGACCATTTCGTGATTCCATCTTGGCAGACGGCTAAACTATCCTCCACCGCGGGCTGCGTGCTGTTCAGCTACTCAGACCGTCCCGTTCAACAAGCTTTAAGTATCCACAGAGAAGAAAGGTTCAAAAATGTCGAGTAATTCAATCAGTCAATTTGTCATCCCCGCACTTGAACAAGTGTCCGTCCCCGTCGTCGGCACCACCGCACGTTTTCCTGTGCAACGCATCTACTGCGTGGGCCGCAACTACGTTGACCATGCCCAAGAAATGGGCTTCACAGGCCGCGAGCCACCGTTTTTCTTCATCAAACCAGCCAATACCGTGGTGGTTTGCAACGCGGGCGAGACCGCTTCTCTGCCCTACCCGCCTTTGACCAAAGATTTTCAGCACGAAATCGAAATCGTCGCTTGCATAGGTACAGGTGGCAAAAACATCAAAGCGGCAGACGCTAAAAAGCACATTTATGGTTACGCCGTCGGCTTGGACATGACCCGCCGCGACTTGCAAGGCGAGCAAAAAAAGCTGGGCCGCCCATGGTGCATTGGTAAATCGTTTGACCACGCCTCGCCTATTGGCCTCATCACACCTGCCGCGCAAGCTGGCGATGTTGAAAACGCAGAAATCTATGTGCAAGTGGATGGCAAAGACCGCCAGCGCAGCACCGTCAGCAAGTTGATATGGAATTTGGGCGAAATCATTGAGCACATCTCCACAGCATGGGAGCTGCAACCTGGCGATTTGATTTACACCGGCACGCCCGCTGGCGTCTCTGCCGTCAATGTCGGTGACACTTTGCACGGCCATGTTGATGGGTTGACCGATATTCGCGTCAAAGTGGTGTAAACTGCCATTTTTCAAGACAAATTCGGCTTTAGTCGGCGTATTTATTGCCTAAAGTGCTATTAAAAATATAGCATTTTAGGCTTTTTTTCTTGGGAGAGACATTTGAAACTATTAGAAAACCTAGCCAAATTCTGCGCCGTCTTGGCCGGTGTTTTGCTAACCTTTATCACGCTGATGACTTGCATCAGCATTGTTGGCCGCGAAACCATTGGCAAAACCATTTCTGGTGATTTTGAGCTATCGGGTGTCGCAGCGGGTGCGGCCATTGCGCTCTTTATGCCGTGGTGCCAGTTCAAACGTGGCAACATCATGGTTGATTTCTTTACCGCCAAAGCCTCTGAAACGACGCAAAACAATTTGGAGCGCTTTGGCGCTTTTTTGCTGGCTGCCGTTATGGCCTTGGTCACATGGCGCACGGTGTTGGGCGGGCTCAATGCTTACAGCTCCAACAGCGGCACCATGTTGCTGGGTTTTCCTGAATACGCTGTTTACTGTGCCATGGTGCCGCCCTTGGCGCTCACCGCTTTGATTGCTTTGCACCAAGGTGTCTTCGGCTTTGCCGAAGACAATGTAGAAGCCAATCCGGAGTTTGCGGTATGAGCGCGATTCAACTGGCTTTGACCATTTTTGGCATCATGCTGCTGCTCATGGCGGTGCGCGTGCCCATCGCCGTGTGTATGTTTGTCGCTGGTGCTGTTGGCTACGTCGCGCAAGCGGGCTGGGGGCCATTTTCTAGTTTCTTGAACAGCCAAGCGTTTGCGCGTTTTGCCAGCTACGACTTGTCGGTCATTCCCCTCTTCATCTTGATGGGACATTTTGCCACCCAAGGCGGCATCAGCAAAGCGCTGTTTGGTTTCGCCGCCAGCGTCATGGGGCGCTTCAAAGGCGGCTTGGCTATGGGTGCGGTGTTGGCTTGTGCGGCATTTGGCGCGATTTGCGGCTCATCTGTGGCGACGGCGGCGACGATCACCAATGTGGCCTACGACGAAATGCGTAAGCATGGTTATTCTGGGCGTTTGACCACAGGTACTCTGGCTGCGGGTGGCACACTGGGCATTTTGATTCCGCCTTCCGTCCCACTGGTGATTTACGCTATTTTGACGGAACAAAACATTGCCAAATTGTTTGCAGCGGCGATGGTGCCAGGCATCATCGCCATGCTGGGTTATATGGTTGCGATTGGTGTTTATGTGCGTTTGGTTCCTGGCCATGCGCCTGAGCACGACCAAGTTTCGAAACTCAATATCCTCGAATCTATCAAAGGCATTGGCCCCATTGCTGCCATCTTTTTGATTGTTTTTGGCGGCATTTATGGTGGGTTTTTCACACCGACCGAAGGTGCGGCTGTGGGTGCGTTTTCTACCTTCATCGCCGCTTTGTTGAAACGCGAAATGAACTGGGACAAGTTTAAAAAGTGTTTTTACGCCACGGCGGAGAGCTCAGCCATGATCTTTTTGATCTTCTTGGGTGCGGATTTGATGAATGCATCGTTGGCGTTGACCCAAGTGCCGTCTCAGCTCGCGCAACTGGTGGGTTCATGGGGCTTGTCACCCGTCATGGTGGTGGCCGCCATCATGTTGTTTTATGTGGTCTTGGGCGCGGTGATGGATGAGCTGTCGATGATTTTGCTCACCATCCCCATCTTTTTCCCGATGATCATGGGCTTGGACTTTGGCATGAGTAAAGAGTACACCGCCATTTGGTTTGGCATCATGGTGCTGATGACCGTCGGCTTTGGTATGCTCGCCCCGCCAGTCGGCTTGAATGTCTATGTTGTGAACAGTATGACCAAGGGGCGAAAAGGCTTGGCAGATGTACCCATTTCCGAAAGCTACAAAGGCGTGATGCCGTTTTTGATCACCGATACGATTCGCACTATTGTGTTGCTTTTATTCCCAGCCATTTCTTTGTATTTTGTGCAGTATTTGCAGTAAACCATTTAACTTTTCATCCGTTATAGTTTTGTTCTGTTTTTGTTCTGTATTGGTTCCGTATTTCATTTACTTGGAGACATTTGCATGATTAATCGTCGTTCCCTCTTGAAAACTGGTGTTGCTGCAGCGGTTGCGACATCAAGCGCCATCGCTTTGGCGCAAGCACCCGCTGTGACACTGAAGTTTCACACCTTCATGTCGCCCCAGTCCAACGTCTGGCTGAACATGCACAAAGCGTGGATGGACAAGGTTGAAAAAGAATCTGGTGGTCGCATCAAGTTTGAGGCCTACCCGGCCATGCAATTGGGTGGCACACCTGTGCAGCTGTACGACCAAGCCAAAGACGGTGTGGTAGATATTATTTGGACACTACCCGGTAACACGGCAGGCCGCTTCCCACGCGTAGAAGTGTTTGAGCTTCCCTTCATGATGTCAAACGCTGAAGCCACATCAAAAGCCTATTGGGAATATGTACAAACTTTTGCCGCCGATGAGTTCAAGGACGTGCAAGTTTTGGCATTGCAAGTGCACGGCCCAGGCGTGATTCACACCGCGGACAAGCCGATCAAATCTGTGGACGACATGAAAGGCGTGAAAATGCGCGCGCCAACGCGTCAAGTGAATAAGCTGATGGCTTCTTTGGGTGCAACCCCAGTCGGTATGCCGCTGCCTGGTATTCCAGATGCGCTGTCAAAAGGCACGATTCAAGGTGCGGTGATTCCGTGGGAAGTTGTGCCATCTGTGAAGGTGCACGAGTTGACCAAGTTTCATGCTGAGTTTGACCCTGCTGGCGGCGCGCTGTACACCACGACCTTTGTCATGGCCATGAACAAAGCCAAGTACAACAGTTTGCCTGCTGATTTGAAGAAAATCATCGACAACAACTCTGGCATGGCAACATCAGCATGGCTAGGTAAAACGCAGCAAGCGGGTGACATTGCAGGCCGCAAATCAGCCAGCGACCGCAACAACACCATTTTCACGGTGAGTGTTGCAGAAGCACAAAACTTCCGCCGCAAATCACGCGCCATCGAAGTGGAATGGGTTGAAGACATGAACAAGCGCGGCTTTGACGGCAAGAAATTGCTTGAAGGCGCCAAAGCTTTGATTGAAAAGCACACAAAGACGACGAAGTAAGTGACGAAGTAAATTGTTAAACTGGGGGTATGATTTTTCGTACTCCCATCAAATTCTGCAAAAACTGCGGCACGGCCGTGGTTTACCGCCAGCCAGACGATGGCGATACCAAAAACCGCGCTGTTTGCCCTGCCTGCAACACCGTGCATTACGAAAACCCATTAAACGTCCTTGGCACCGTGCCGGTTTGGGGTGACAAAGTATTGCTGTGCAAACGCAATATCGAGCCGCGCAAAGGAAAATGGACACTGCCAGCCGGTTTTATGGAGTTGGACGAGACCGCTTCTGAAGGCGCAGCGCGTGAAACGGTTGAAGAAGCAGGTGCGCAGTTTGAGATGCAAGCGCTTTTCAGCGTGCTCAGCGTGCCCAAAGTCGGCCAAGTGCACTTGTTCTACCGCGCCAAATTAACCAGTGACCAGTTTGACCCAGGCTACGAAACCCAAGAAGCCAAGTTGTTTGCCGAGTCAGAGATTCCATGGGACGAAATCGCCTTCAGAACCGTGAAAGTCACTTTAGAGCGGTTTTTTGCAGACAGAGCGCTTGGCGTGTTCGGTGTGCACGAGGTTGATGTTATTTAACGAAAAGTAATTTTATTACCGATTAGTCTCAATTTATACGTTTAGGTATATACTACCTAAATGAGAGAAAAAATCGCTATCGTTGGTTCCGGTATTTCAGGCTTGGCAGCTGCGCACAAGCTGCATCAACATGCCGACGTCACCCTGTTTGAAGCTGGTAGCTACTTCGGTGGGCATACACACACAGTTGACATCACTTTACCAACGGCAAAAGGCGATGTCACCTACGGCATTGACACCGGTTTTCTCGTTTTTAATGAACGAACATACCCGCATTTAATCCAACTTTTTGCAGAGCTAGGCGTCAAAACAGCCAAGTCTGACATGTCGTTTTCAGTGCAAGTGCCGCAAAAAAATGGTGCCTTGGAATGGAGCGGCTCTAACCTTGGCACCGTGTTTGCACAACGCCGCAATATGGTCAACCCGCGTTTTTGGCGCATGCTGCGCGATTTGATGCGCTTCAACAAGCTTGCGACACAGATTGCCAAGTCAGGCGCAGAGGGGCAACTGATGCAGCCGCTAGAAGAGTTTTTGCAAACGAATCGCTTTAGTACCGAGTTCAGAGACTGGTATTTGCTGCCCATGCTGGGCTGCATTTGGAGCTGTCCTACCGAGCAAATGCTGCAGTTTCCCGTCGCCACCATGGTGCGGTTTTGTCATAACCACGGCTTGCTGCAAGTAAATGACAGGCCACAGTGGTGGACGGTGGCTGGCGGGGCGAAACATTACGTAGCAAAAATCGTCGCCAACATTGCCGACAAACGACTCAAAACACCCGTTCATGGCATCGCACGCGACAGCCGAGGCGCGCATATTGTCACCAGTGCAGGCACGGAAAGGTTCGACAAAGTCATCATCGCCACCCATTCAGACCAAGCTTTGGCGCTGCTGCAGCAGCCCAGCCGTGCCGAAACACAAGCTTTGTCTGCTATCACCTATCAAGCCAATACCGCCGTGCTGCACACCGATGCCAGCGTGTTACCGCAACGCAAAGCGGCCTGGGCAGCCTGGAATTACGAACGCGTGCAGCTAGACCCCAACCAGCCAGACCATGCCAACGTGTGTTTGCACTACCTGATCAACAAGCTGCAACCCATCCCGTTTGAGCAGCCCGTCGTCGTCTCCCTCAACTCCACAAAACCAATTGCAACCGAGCACGTTTTAGGCACTTATGATTACGCGCACCCCGTGTTTGATATGGCCGCCATCAAAGCGCAAGCCAATATCCCCGCGCTGCAAGGACAGCAAAGCACCTATTATTGCGGCGCATGGACGGGCTATGGCTTCCATGAAGATGGTTTGAAGTCTGGCTTGGCAGCAGCCGAGCAACTTTTGACGGACACACAATGGCAAGCAGCCGCATAAACCTGACAGCAGTGCCCCACATTGGCTTTGGCCAAGTGCGGCACAAACGCGTGAAACCCGTAGCGCACGCGTTTGCCTACCCCACGTATTTTTTGATGCTGCCGATGCGATCATTGGCAAATGAGCCAATAAACGAATCAAGAAATGAATCAAAAAAAGCATTGAAACGCAACCACTGGGGAGCACTCAGTTTTTACGACAAGGACCATGGCGATGGTCGCGCAGATGCATTGGCTTGGCTTGATGAACTACTTCAAAGCGAAGGCATAGCCGATGCCGTGGGCGAAGTCTGGCTGCACTGCTACCCCCGCGTCTTTGGCTACACCTTCAAACCCGTCAGCTTCTGGTATTGCCACCGTGCTGACAACACGCTGCGTGCCATCGTGGTTGAGGTGAACAACACCTTTGGCGAACGGCATTGTTATTTGCTAGACAAACCTGTTTTCGGCGCAGAGCAAACCACCACCAAAGACTTTCACGTCTCGCCCTTCAACCACGTTGAAGGCAGCTACCGTTTCCGCTTCATGACAACGGACAACAGCACCCTCGCCCGCGTTGATTACGACGATCCCACAGGCCCATTGTTGGAAACCAGCGTCAACGGTGAACTGGAAACGCTGACACCGAAAAGTATCCGCAAAGCACTGTGGCGCTACCCCATGATGACATTCGGCGTGATCGCTCGCATCCATTGGCAAGCCTTCAAGTTATGGAGAAAGCGGGTGAACTTCGTCGCCAAACCCACACCGCCAGAATTATTCACCACGCGCAGTTAAATCATATTTATCAACCATTAAATGATGAACACAAGCACCTTATTTACCACCCTATCCAGCACGGCATCTCGCTTTGAAATACCAGCCAATGCGCCGGCTGCCGCACGCAGCGCGCTCAAGTTACTGCTCAAGCTGCGCCATGACGCGCTGACTGTTCAGTTCCCCGACGGCAGCATGCACCGCTTTGGCGACCATGACCCCAACGCACTACACGCCACGTTGATGCTGAAAAACTGGGCCGTTTTTTCAGCCGCTTTGAAATCTGGCGACATTGGTTTTGCAGAAACCTACATCGCGGGTGATTGGTCAACACCCAGTTTGACGGACTTGGTCAAAGTCTTCATCAGCAACCGCGCTGTCATTGAAGACGCGATTTATGGCACCTGGGCGGGGCGATTGCTGTTTCGCATCAAACACTTGCTCAACCGCAACTCCAAAACAAACAGCAAGAAAAACATCCACGCCCATTACGACTTGGGCAATGCGTTTTACGCGCTGTGGCTGGACAACACGAAAAACTACTCTTCCGCGCTGTTTGAAAAAGGCATGGATCACACCAGCTACGGTGGCATGGTGCAAGCCCAGCACGCCAAAGTGCGCCGCGCTTTGAACATGGCAGATGTGAAAGCCGGCGACCGTGTATTAGAAATTGGTTGCGGCTGGGGCGCTTTGGCTGAAAAAGCCACGACCGAATTCGAAGCCAGCGTGGTGGGCGTCACGCTCAGCACCGAGCAACTCGACTACGCCAATGAGCGCATGCAAAAACTGGGTACTGCAGAGAAAGCCGACCTGCGCCTGCAAGACTACCGCGACATTGGCGTCACCACCAACGACGCACCGTTTGACGCCATTGTGTCGATAGAAATGATCGAAGCCGTGGGCCAAGCCTATTGGCCTGAGTATTTCAAAACGATCCACAGACTGCTGAAACCCAATGGCAAAGTCTGCATCCAAAGCATTGTGATCGACGACGCTTTGTTTGACCGCTACGTGGGCTCGACCGACTTTATCCAACAATACATCTTCCCAGGCGGCTGCCTGCCCTGCCCGCGCGAATTCAAGCGCCAAGCTGGTCTGGCCGGCTTCAAGGTTGTTGATGAATTTGCCTTCGGCATGGACTACGCCTACACGCTAAAGCTGTGGCGCGACAAGTTCTTAGCTGAGAAACAGCAAGTTTTAAAACTCGGTTTTGACGAGCGCTTCATCCGCATTTGGGAGTTTTACCTGGCCTACTGCGAAGCCGCCTTTGCCAAGAAAAACACCGACGTGGTGCAATTCACCTTGCTAAAAGTATGAAGCTTGGCAAATGTCTGTTGCTGTGTGCGCTGGTTTTCCAGCTAAGTTTGAGTTTGGCAAAAAACCCAGCCGATCCAGCCACGCTACCGCAAGAAGTCAGTGCGGCACTGGCTACTGCGCAATTTTCAGGCACGGGAAAGCTCACTTTTTTTGGCTTGAATGTGTACGATGCCAGCCTGTGGGTTTCGTCCGGATTCAAAACGAATGAGTTTGAAAACCATGCTTTTGCCTTGGAATTGCACTATTTACGCGCTTTTTCAGCAGAAAACATCGCCAAACGTTCACTCGAAGAAATGCAGCGTATTGAAAAAATTCCCGAACCAACCGCCGAGCTATGGTTCACCACTCTGCGCGATGTGCTGCCGGATGTCAAAAAAAATGACCGCTTGATCGGCGTACACAAGCCTGGCACGGGCGTTAGCTTTTGGCTCAACGGCAAACGCAGCGGTGAAATTCGGGATGCCGAATTCTCTAGGCAGTTTTTCGCCATCTGGCTGTCGCCCAAAACCTCAGAACCCAAGCTGCGCAAGGCGCTCTTGGGCAGTGCCAATTAAGCCCTGGTTATGACAACAACCAACCTCGCAACCAACGACACAGCCTTCAGCGGCAGCAATGGCTGGCGCTATGGTTTGCTGGGCTTGCCACTGGCTTTTGTGGCGCTGCCGCTGTACGTAATTTTGCCCAACCACTACGCGCGTGAATTTGGCATGCCGCTGGCCACGCTGGGCTTGGTGTTGCTACTGGCTAGGTTGTTTGACGCTTTTATTGACCCACTTATAGGCAAACTCAGCGACAAGCTCTTCGCCCGCTCGGCTAAATCGGTCTTGGCTTTTGGGGCGCTAGCCGGTGTTTTTCTGGCTTTAGGCTTTGTTTTGCTGTTTTTCCCACCTCTGGCAGTTCGGCAACAGCAGCCCATGCTGATTGCTTGGGCTGCTGCCATGCTGCTCATCACCTATGCGGCCTACAGCGCTTTGAGCATCGCCCACCAGTCTTGGGGAGCGATGCTGGGCGGCTCTGAGGCGCAACGCAGCCGTTTGGTGGCTTGGCGCGAGGGCTTAGGATTAATTGGCGTTATTTTGGCATCAGTTTTGCCTTCAACTCTGCCATCACCCGGCGGATTGATTGCCTCAACAGCTATATTTATCATAGCTATTTTTATGGCTTGGACGGCTTGGACACAGTCTATCAAGCCAATGTCCAGCTTTCCCAGTCTTGTAAATACTTCATCACCAAGCATTTTCAAACCGTTTAGAAACATTGAGTTCAAACGCCTGTTCGCCGTTTTCGTACTCAACGGCATCGCCAGCGCCGTGCCTGCGACACTGATTTTATTTTTCGTACAAGACCGCCTGCAAGCGCCCAAACAGATGGAAGCGGCATTTTTAGGCGCTTACTTTGTCTGCGCCGCCTTGGCTGTGCCGGTTTGGCTGCAATGCATCAAACGGCTTGGTTTGACGAGATCTTGGCTGCTCGGCATGGTGTTGTCGATAGTGATATTTGCATGGGCGATGCAGCTTGGTACAGGCGACACCACCGCTTTTATCGTCATTTGCGCCCTGTCTGGCATCGCTTTGAGCGCCGACTTGACCATTCCCAGCGCGCTGCTGGCCGGTGTGATAACCGATGCTGGCGACCGTGGCCGAGCTGAAGGTGCCTATTTTGGCTGGTGGAACTTTGCCACCAAGCTCAATTTAGCCTTGGCTGCGGGTTTGACATTGCCGCTGCTAGGACTGATGGGATACACACCCGGCACGCAGCAGCCGCAGGCTTTGACGGCGCTGACCATCGTTTATTGCCTTGTGCCTATCGCTATCAAAGTAGTAGCTGCATTGGCACTGTATCTGCTGATGATTCGCACAAATCAAGCGAAATCCGTTCGGGTTGAGCCTGTCGAAACCCTTCGACAAGCTCAGGGCGAACGGGGATAAAAAATTTCATAAAGATAGATTTTTAATTTTAATACTGCGAGCACACCATGAAACGACGCCTCCTCCTCTCCAGCCTCAGCACCTCTGCCATCGCTTTAGGAGCGATGCAACTCAGCGGCTGCGCGACACAAAATATCGCTGATTACGCCGCTGAAAAGCCCGTTCTTGATTTGCGCCAATATTTCAACGGCACGCTGGATGCCTACGGCGTCTTCACCGACCGCAGCGGCAAAGTCGTGAAACGCTTCACCGTGCTGATGCTTTGCAGCTGGAACGGCAAGCCTGGTGAAGAAACCGGCGTGCTGGACGAAGACTTCACCTACTCAGACGGCACCAAGCAAAAACGGGTGTGGAAGCTGCAGCGCAGTGCAGATGGC
>JAYUCJ010000242.1:0-6981 GCA_043740415.1 Polaromonas sp.
TGGGGAGTTTGCTGCTGGTATGGCTCAATTTGAAATCAAAGAAGAGCGATGGCCAAGCGCATCACAAGCCAAGTCGCGGGTTTTTACTGGCCGTGTTCGGAACCGGGCTGACGCTGCTGCTGATCAACACGGTTCCCGTGCTGCAAGGCCTGTTCAAGTTTGCAACGCTGAGTCCAACCGCGTTGGGCTTGGCTTTCGCCAGCGGCTTCCTCAGTTACGTCTTGGTGCTCTCGGTACGTCGCTGGCGTATATTTAAAGCAGCTTAAACATCTCAATATGCTGCATGCCCTCTTCATCAAAAGGCTCGCCCCGCACGGTAAACCCTTGTTTTGCATAGAAATTTTGCGCATTCCATTGTGCATTTAGCAAGACCTGAACATCGCCCCGCGCTTTTGCCGCTGCGACAAGGGTGTTAAGGATGTCCCTACCCAGCTTGGAACCTCGCATAACGCGATGCACTGCCATGCGGCCAATTTTGCTGGTGTTAACACCATCAACGGCAACCATAGGCAATAAACGCCCTGTTGCCAAAGGTTTGCCCAAGCGGTTGTACACGACGGCATGCACGCTGGTGGCATCGTAAGAATCTTGCTCAATTTCTAATGCGAAGCCTTGCTCGTTGACAAAAACCTCTTCGCGTATGACATAGGCATCTGCGCCTAATGCTGTCACGTCACCGGTTTTCAAACTTGTCATCGGCTCACCTGCTTCAAAAGCGGTCAAGAGCTCTCGGAATGCGGCAGGAACAGGTTGCGAGGTTTGGGTGGCTGGGTTGGCGTAGACGTAGATAAGTTCGCAAGTCACCAAGAGTTGATCGGAGCGAAAGATCGCGCCGTGAAAAATAACGGATGAATTGCCTACTTTGACGCATTTGAGCATCACATCCAGCTGGTCTTCGTAGCGGGCGCTGGCGAAGTATTCGACGCTGGCTTTTTTGACATACAAGTCTCCGCCCCACTGGTGCATGGTTTCTTCGTAAGGAATGGCCATGGCGCGCCAATAGTCGGCAATGGCGGTGTCAAAATACATCAAGTAATGGGCGTTGAAGACGATTTTTTGTAAATCGACCTCGCTCCATCGGACACGAAGGCGTGTACTTGAGCGGAAGTCTTGGCGTTTTGGGAAAATTTTAGGCAAAGAAATGGGCATTGTCATGCCCATACTTTACTAGATTCGTGATGCGTTTTTAGTGAAACTTGTAGTTCAGGCGCAAGTGCCAGCCCGTCCAGCTTGCGTTGGAGCTGAACAACTCGGTGTCGACAAACTTACCCTTGTTGTAGCTCAAGCCTAGCCACATATTGTCAACCAATCGCGCACCAATTTCTGCGCCTACGCCCGTGACGGAAGCACCTGTGCCCCACATGCGACTAGCCATGATGCTGCCATCAATGCGATCCGTAAAGTCATATGTGAAACGACCTGACAAAAGCGTGCCCTGCCATTTGGATCTCACAGCTCCAAAGGTTTCGTTCACGTACTTGAAGGCAGCTTGACCATTGAGGGTGGTTGAGCGAATGGGATGGTAATTGCCATGCAAGCTGAAGATGGCCGTTGTGCTGTCTTTCAGGTCAGCAATGGCGGTGTTGATGTCGGTGCGGTATTCCATACGGGCTAAGCCGTTGAACTTGTTGGTCTCAAGGTCGCGGTAAGCAGCGCCGATTTGGAAGCGGTTTTGCGTTTGGTCGCCCGCACCAGCATTCCATTTGTCATGGGTATACAAGTACAGGTTACGGACGATGGCTGACCAATCGCTGTCAAGTTTGCGATCATAAGCAAGCGTGGCATTCCATTGGTCGGTAGGACGCGAGGTGCGGTACTCCAACTTGCCGCCTAACTTGTAGATGGGGTTGCCGCTGTACAAAGCGCCCAAGCTCATGGCAACGGCATCGCCTTTAGCACCCTCGAATGGTCGCAAGGCTTGACGCTCTGCGCTGGTGTTGATGACCAAGCCTTCGGCAATATTCCATTGGTTGCGAACACCCACAGAGGCTGCGGCATCGAAGCCATTGGATGCACCGGTTAGACGGTATTCGCTGAAGAGTTGGCCGTCTTTCATGTATTCAGTATCAATGCCGATAACAGAAGTACGCGTGTTGGTGCCGTCTAAACTGCGGCCATCGACGTTGCCGCTGAGGGTGTTTTCAAATTCAAAACGTCCGTAAAGGCGGCTTTTCTCATTGATGCGGTATTCAGCACCGAGAGCGGAGCGTTGTCGGCCGGTGGCGTCTGTTGCACGCTCGATCTCGCCATAGAGACTGGTGTTTTCAGTGACTTTTGCTGTCAACCTGGCGCGCAAACTGGTGTATTCGTTGTCGATTTGACCCGATGCTGTCGTTGCTGTTGTTGTGCCGGTCAAAGGTGGCAGCAAGCTGGCGCCGTTTCCGGTGCTGATGCCGTAACCCGTGGTACTGGCAAAGCCAAGCCCTGGCACGCTGGACTGGGTGTTTTGCAGTGTTATGACACTGAATGCGCCAGATTTGCCTTTTTCTTTGACATGGTTCACACCGACATCTAGCATGAACATATCAGAGATTTTGTAGTTCGCACTCAAACTGCCCGCATCGCGTGTGGAATCAGTAACAACGTCTTTTGTGTGTGTCACATCAGCGCTGAGGATGATTTGCGGGTTGATTTTGTAGGTGGCATTGGCGCCGGTTTCTTCTCTACCCGCCGTAACACCAGCATTGCTGTTTTGGAAGTCAACGTCTGCTTTGCTGATATAGGCTCGTGCTTGCAAGTCGTCTGTGGTATGACGCAACTCCATGCGTGCAGCTTGACCTGTTTGCGTGACCGCAGACGGCACAACACCACCTAAAGATGTTGGCGAGCCACTGGTCGCGGAGGTAATGGCTTCAATGCTCTGGTTATAAAACTGCGTGCCCGTACTCTTAGCCACTTCAGCCACAAAATAAGTTTGTGTGCCAAGTTTAATTTCGGCATTGATGCCGCTTAACTTATAAGGCGCAAAGGTGTTTTTATCTTCCACATGTGAAGCGCCAATAGTGACTGGACCAACTTTAACTTTGGCATCTACACCGCCCACCCAGAACTTTTCACCGCCCTCATCCACTTCGTAGGTGGTGCGGATAGACACCGGGTTGAGGTTTTCATCGACCGAAGGAACGGGCTTGCGAAAGAGTATTTTGCCGGTGAAAGGCTCAAAGTCATAATCTACAAAACGTGTCAACAATTCACGCTTCAAAATCACCGATGGTTGGAATCTGTCACGAACCAATAACTCAACTTTTTCAGAGTTGGCGACCGCATTGGGCTGACCCACGGCGTAAGGGCCGCTGATACCCAAACCAGGTTGCTCGTCCACATAGGCTCTGAGTGTGTCGCGTGCAGCCCAAGCATTGACTTTGACGGTTTCGTTTTCAAAATGGTATTTGCCGCCCGTGAGACTGCGGCTATAGCTCGCTAGCTTGGTAGCCTCATCTGTAGCAGCAGTCGTGTAATCACCATAAAGCAAGTAGCTCTTGTCTTTGTCAACACGGATATACAAACGACTGGTGCTTTGTGCATCAAAATTTTTAATGGAGGCATCACCAAAAATTGGGTAGTAGGCATTCGGATCAATATCACGGAATAATTTTTGCTGAACAATTTTATCGCTGTCGTAAGCAGCGGTTAGCAAATACTCGCCCTTGATGGTTCCTTTAACAAACATGGCAACGCGGCCAGCGACGGTTTGGCGCTTGTCACCATCGTCAGTTGTTTTTGCGAAGTTACGCAGTGTTTCATCAAAATCAGTGGTTACAATATTAGGCGTCAGTGCGTCTTTTTTGAACTTTGTCAGGCTGATCGCGCCTTCCACCATACCGACAACCAGCATGGGTCGCAAATCAGGGACAAAATCAACCACGCCCTGCACTTTGACAGCGCCAGAACTGACGCGAAGCAAAGACTCGCCAGCGATGTTGGAAGCCACCAAATTCAAACAGGCTTCACCTGTTTTGGTGGCAATTTCTAATGTGGATACTTGTGTTGAATAGCCATCAACATTGAGTCTGCCCAGGCTGGTTTCTATCAAGAGCTTGACGGGTGTCGTGATCAACACACCTGCTGCGTCATAGGCTTTAACACCTACTTTGAGAATAGAGCGACCATCAGCAGGCGCTTTTGCGTCAGACACCGACAACAGGATTTTTGAACCCAGTGGCAAGCCTTTGCTCTCGCCCCACAGACCTAAATCTGCTGCGACGGGCAAACGGGAGTTGTTTGAGTTCAAAACATCCAGATCAGAGCCGTCGGCATTTTTAAAAACAACACCTGCGGTGCCACAAGCGGCACTTGCAGGATTAGTAGGTTCAACCTTGTTATCTGTCGTTGTTTGTGCCGACAACTGACTAGCAAAGCCAGCCGTCATCAACACCAAAATGGCAGTGGCGACTGGTTTCAGTGCTATGTTTTTAGCGATCGTGATCATAGTCGAACTCAGCACAATAGTTTCAGCAGTATCAGTTGAATGTGTATTTAGTTGGTAGTTCATTTTGAACCTCCAGCTTGTTTGCACTCAATCGAATCCGGTTGTGTGGTACACAAAAACGGTATGGAATAACCCTGCTGACTCGAGTCAAATTCTATGGGTTTGAGCGGTGAAACAGTTACCGGCATAGCAACCGCGCCTGTCTTGATACGTTGATTGACTTGCTCCAAGATACTTGGCGTGCACGATCCCTCGATGAAATCCGCGCGGTACAACTCACCCGCTTTGATGTTCATCAGCAAGCTCACACCATCACCTAAGTTACGGTTGCTGGTGATGCCCATTCGGCTGCCGATTGGCATGGTCGTTGTATCGACTTGCATGACATGGCTGATAGCGCGCACACCACAAATGCTGTATTGACCGTTTTCGTCAGTGGTCATGTTCGTACCGTCTTCCATGTACAAACGAACACCTGGAATACCCAGTTCGCCCTTGTCTTGGACGCCGTTACGTTCACCTTTGTCTTGACCGCCATTTTGGTTACAGTCAACAAAGACTTTACCAGCCACGCAAGCTTCGCGGGTAAACACGCCGCGAGTCACCAAGACTTTGGCTGTTGCTACCAAAGACGATATCGCAAACGGTGCTTTTGCTTGGGCGCGGTTGATGCCATCACCCAGGTCTGCACCGATGCCCAAGCGGACGCGGTAGCGGATCTCGACGATTTCTTTGTTGGCGACCGTGCCTACGTTGTAGGTCAATGCTGGGCCAGGAGAGCCGGCTGGGTTGGCCATTGCAGAAACAACGCCAGCACGCACCAACTTGACCGTGCCTTCAATGAGTTTGAAGCCCAGCGGTAGGTTATCAGCAATCGTGACATTCTTGGTGGTGCCACCAACCGGCTTAACGCGCAGTGAATACTCGACCGAATCGCCAAGTTCAGCATTCTTAACACCCACTCGTTTTTCTAGGAAGAGTCCTGTTTGAACGATAACGTTAGCGCAGCTCTTACCACTCTCTTTGTCAGTGCCCGTCAAAGTATTGACGCCTCTTGCGACGACGCAATTGGACGCGTCGCCGGCTTCTACAGCATCACCAAGTTTCATTTGGTAGCGCAGTTCAATGCTGCTCTTCGCGGCTATAGAACCAATGTCAAATATCAACTCACCAATTGCAGATATCGGTGCGCTCGCCGCAACGCCGTTTACCTTGGCAGAGCCTGCAACAAACTCAAACCCAACTGGTGGTGTATCTGTCACTTTGGTTTTTACGGCGCTTGAACTCGAATTACTGACAGAAATTGAATACTCAACCACATCGCCCGCTGAGGCTACTTTGGTGACAGTCGATTTTTTGATGTTTAACTCGCCGTCATCTTGAACCACAAAGACAATGCCTGTCGGCACGCCTGATGCAGAATCCCCACCAACAGTGGTTGGTGGCAAAGGCGTAGCAGGCAAGGTGCCAGGTGGTCCTGAGGTAGCAGGTGCTGACGTTGAAATATCTGTGGCAGCAGCGTTGGCTGGCGGAATCGGTGCATCTGCTGCTGAGTATGTGTACCCAGGATTTACGACTGTGTCGCTTGCAACTGCACTTGCATAAGCCAAGTTATTCTGTGAGCTGGTGGGAAGATTGCCAGTACCAAAGTCAACGGTGACTTTGAAAGTAGCAATACAAGACTGTCCACCTGTCAAATCATTGACTCCTGAGAACAAGGCACTTGCCGCCGCTTTACCTTGGAATGGCGTACTTGCAGGTGTACATGTCGCACCGTTTGCACCGTTGGAGACAGCATAGTTGCTGATAGTGATAGATGTCGCCGTCGGGAACGTTGGCTTCAAATTATCATTGACTTGTACGTTGTATGCAGTCGGCGTTCCGGCGCAACCAGTTGGTGCTGAGGCGCATACGTTGGCAACAACAATGCTGTACGAAACTTCAAATACTTTTGGTCCAATCTGTTTTGGTACACCAACTGCTTTTACAGTATCAATAGCTGTAATAGGCACAGTAATCGTAGCTTCTTTGCAATTCGTTGGGTTGAGTTTCTCGCACAGTTTGTATTTGATAACGTAAGCTCCACCCGGTGTTCCTGGTGGAACACTGACTATGCCTGTTGCTGGATCCAATACTGGAACCGGTGCTCCTGCTTTGATTGGCGTGGCAGGTTCGAATACTGTCATCACAGCGTTACCTGTAGCTCCTACTGTCGCTAACACACCATTGACCGTGTCATTGGACAATGCATTGCCTATGTTGGCATTGCCCGCTGTGCCGTTAACACCCGTGATGACGTCATCAGTCACCACCAAAAGCGCCGCTGGCACAGTCACTACCGCATTCGTGGTCGCGCAGTTCGTTGGGTTGAGCTTCTCGCAGATGGTGTAGGCAATCGTGTAGACGCCGGCTGGTGTGCCTGGCGGTACACTGACTTGGCCTGTGGCTGGGGTTATCGCGGGCACGTTGGTGTTGCCCGCCGGTGCTGTCGCCAGCGGTGCTGGTGGTGTGCTGGTCAAGACCGTGTTGCCCGCCGCGCCCAAGGTCGGCGT
>JAYUCJ010000243.1:0-20077 GCA_043740415.1 Polaromonas sp.
AGGAGAAGTGGCAGAGTGGCCGAATGTACCTGACTCGAAATCAGGCGTACCGCAAGGTACCGTGGGTTCGAATCCCACCTTCTCCTCCATAAATAAAAGATAGTTTGCTATATAAAATATAGCAATTATTTCAAAATTACGCTAACTGTCAACCAAGTGTCAACGCGCTTAAAGGGTTGTTTGCAATGACCTTGTCTAGATGGCCTTCTGCTAGGTGTGCGTAGCGCATAGTCATCTTTAGATCAGCGTGACCAAGGATTTTTTGCAAGCTCAAAATATCGTTGGTGGCCATGATGAAATAGCTGGCGAACGTATGGCGTAAAACATGCGTCATTTGGCCTTGTTCTAGTTTTAAGTCTGTACGCCCCAAGGCTGCTGCAAAAGCTGACCTTGAGCTCGTGAATAGCCTTGCAGCCGTGCCGTGCTGCATGTGATGGTCAGAAAGCAAGCTTTCCAAGTCTTCACTGATAGGCACGTTTCGAACTTTGCCAGATTTGGTTCTTGCAAACTGAATCATTCCTTTGGATATTTGCTGAATGTTCAATTGCTCCGCTTCACCCCATCTTGCACCCGTTGCCAAGCAAACACGGGCAATGATGCCAAGGTGGATATTTTTTGAACCATCTAATTCGGTCAATAGCACTTTGATTTCGTCCTGAGACAAAAAAGACAGTTCACGTTCTTGCAACTTTAAAGGACGCAGCAACTTCAGCGGATTGCCTTTTTTCCATAAACCCATGAGTATCAATTCATTGAAAACCGAGCGCAAATAAGCGTGCTCATGGTTCAGAGTGTTGGTTGACGTGCCTTCTTCCATTCGTTTGGTGCGATAGGTAGTAAACAGATCAACACTGAACCTATCGGCTACAGGGTCGTTAAGAGCCTTACACAGACTTAATAGGCTTCGATGTATTTCAAGGCCTGCACGAAGACCAATACCGTGATTTTTGTACCAAACTTCAATTAACTCCGAAAGTTTGCGTGTGTCTCGTTTCTCGGGTTGCCATTTTTCATCCTGATTGACTTGGGTTTTTAGCCACGCTTCCCAAGCTAAACCTTCGGCTTTTGTCTTGAATGTTTTGCGGTAACGCTTGCCACCTCTTCCGCCAGGCTGCAAGTCAACAAGCCATCCGCCATCACTTTTTTGTATCACGGTATGTACGCAATGCAGATATTGAATCTAGTGTCATTTTTAAACTGGTCAAAGTTTCATCACTATCTGGGTCTGGTCACTAAAACCAAAGAAAATGGTAATAAAGTCATGGAGCTAATCGGGCACGTTATGCGTGTCAAAAATGACACTAACAGTTGTCTGCGTGATGATTTATACAAAGCCACTATCGTTGATCCTAAAACAAAAATTGCGACAGTAACCTACGCAATTATGTCCAACATTGTTTTTCACTTCACAACGGGCGAGACGATTGGCGAAGTTCTTGCTGATTTCTTGTGGCAATGCGAGGATTTAGGTTGTCAACCGTTCATCGAACCCAAAATTTTCAATGCACATCTTGCTGAAATGCACGAACAAGAAATTTATAAGCAAAATACGCAAAAACACTAAATCTAAGTATCTCTGGAGCTCTAAAAACATAAACTAATAGATAGACCCGTTATGTAGGCCGAAGGCCGCGACTGAGCCCGAATCCATGATGTAAGCCAGTGAAACCGATCCTGAAAGGTCGGTCATCCTCGCGGGTACTACGTATCAAACACAAAGACCTTGGCAGCGCCGCCCTGAAAAACCTGAGTTTACGCGCACTCACGATCTACCAGAGCTCATGTAGCGGTAGCGTGAAGAAAACCGCCTCAAAGCGGTTTTTAGCGTATCCCGACCGAAAGCATGGGCGAATTGCGTAGGTTGCGGCTCAGTGCTGCTTAAATCGCACGGTATTGCCTACGAACACTGTTCATGTATAATTCTTTCGTGCCGCACTAAATTAGTAAAGCACCAATATACGCGTAGTCCCGGACGCGCCCGGGCGTATTTATGAGGTAAAGACCCATGAATGCATTAGCAACAGAAATAAAAACCAGTGTAAAAGTTATTGGCTCTAATGGTCAGATTTCTTTGGGTAAAGATTATGCAGGTCGTCAAGTTCTTGTGGAGGAACGTGAGCCTGGGGTTTGGTTTGTGCGTACAGCCATCGTTATTCCTGAGAACGAGCGTTGGCTGCATGAACCGCAAGCCGCGTCTTCTTTGCAAACTGCCCTCGCATGGACAGCGAAGAACAAACCACAAGAAACCAATATTGATACGCTATTTGATGGAATGAATCATGGAACACAATCCACAAAAAATGCCACAAAACCAGCGCGTCAAGCTAGACCTAA
Source organism: Polaromonas sp. (assembly GCA_043740415.1). Classification (GTDB taxonomy): domain Bacteria; phylum Pseudomonadota; class Gammaproteobacteria; order Burkholderiales; family Burkholderiaceae_C; genus Aalborgiella. The sequence continues at coordinate 2,335 of JAYUCJ010000243.1, forward strand.
ACAATCCAGAGTTTCAAAAGAACCTGCTTGATTTGGATAAAACTGAGCGTAATCGTGTGCTTGATACGCTCAAGAAAATACTCAAATTAGACTGGGGTCAGATTTATAGTGACCCCGGTTTGAAGTGGGAGAAAATCACAAGCGTGAAGCCTCCAAAAGGGTTAGACGCTATTTATTCGCTTCGGATAACGCAAGCAAGACGCGCCACAGCGGTTCGTGATGGCGGATACATGCGGTTTCAAACCGTGCAACCCGATCACGATGCGACATACGGAAAGAAATAGTGTCAACAAAGTGTCAACGCCATAGCTGGATAACGAGGATATAAAGCGGTGCAAAATCTCATAACTCATTGATTTAATGGATAATGCAGGTGCAAAGCGGGAGTAATGAACGGACTCGAAATCAGGCGTACCGCAAGGTACCGTGGGTTCGAATCCCACCTTCTCCTCCAAAATTTGAACTTCTACATGGGGTTTAGCATGGTTTATGCTATCTACCCATCACATTACCCATCGTTGAGTGGTGCGACGTACTGGTACAAACTCAGACGTGAGTTTTGCCGTACTCATTCCCTGCCAGTTATTTCACCCCATCGTGTTCGAGCCTTAAGTCAGCTCTGTGCTTTCAAAGAGCACGCCAACTTCAACCTGCAAAGCTGTCGCAAAAACTTCTATCGCATCTAAGGATGGATTTCCTTGTCCACGTTCTACCCTGCTCATGTAGGAACGAGCGTAGCCGCAAACATCGGCAAAGGCTTCTTGCGAGTAGCCTGCAGCCTCACGCAATTGTCTGACGCGAGTGCCAAATTTCTGTCTTAAGTTGGTAAGTTTTTTCACATAGCGAATTTGCCGCTTCTGTCACTAATAGGCCACGCACTAATAAAGGTCACACTAATCGTGACATATAATTTTTCCCAGATCGGAGAAAAATCTATGTTCAACAACAGCCTTTATTCAAGCAACAAAGATGACACTTGGCGGTACACCCTTGGTAAGCCCGGAAAGTCGCTTCTGATGACGATTGGGTTGAATCCAAGCTATGCGGCAAGAGAAAAGTCGGATAACACCGTTACCAAAGTTGAAGAAGCTGCCAAACAGAACGGATTTGACGGGTTTGTGATGTTAAATTTGTACCCAGTTCGTGCAACTGACTACCGTTCTTTGCCCTCCAAGGCCGATCAGGAGGCTTTTAATCGGAACCTAGAAAAGATTGAAGAACTCGTTGCATCACAACCCAAACCGGTTATTTGGGCGGCATGGGGCGATAGTATTAAGCATCACCCGTATTTCGTAGAGGCTAGAGACGAGTTATTTACGCGTCTTGCTAAGTATGGTGTCAAGTGGGTGAGGTTTGGAGAGCTTACCGCTAAAGGTCATCCCCGGCATCCATCACGCTTGCAATACGCTTGGAAGTTTGCGCCCTACGAAGTTAAATAGCTGCAAAACTCTGCATAACTCAAGACCAACTGGAGCGCTACCATGAACCGTCGTTACTTTCTCGATGCACTTGCCGCACTGGGCGCTTTTACTGCTTTACCTGCCTTGGCTGGCTTGGATGACAAGGTCTTTGCTGCAGGTGCGCCGTTACGTATAGGTGTTGTTGCCGTTGGTGGGGCAGGGAGCAATATTGTGTCCAATCTGCGTGACCAACTTCCCCAAACGACACAAACCATTGCGATTAACACTGATGCAACTTCATTGCCAGACACGCTTGCTGATGTGAAAGTCTTGGTTGAGGGTGGTCCTCAAGCTAGCCCTGATGCTGCCAGAGCACAAGCCTTGGGTCACGAAGCTGCGATTGCACAGGCTTTGAGTCCGTTTGAACTGGTGTTTATCGTGGCTGGCATGGGCGGTTCTGCTGGAACAGGGATAGCGCCTCTGGTAGCCGAGGTCGCAAAACGTACCGCAACGCTCACAGTGGGTGTTGCCGTTACCCCGTTTTCGTTTGAGGGTGACAAGCGAAACTCTGTTGCGCAACAAGGCGTTGCTGACTTAAGGGGCAAGGTTGATGCCTTCTTTGAAATCAGCAATGAACGATTGACGCAATCATCCGGTGAAAGTGTGCCGTTTGCTACTTTGCTGCGTCAGGCCGATCCCGCCTTTATGAAGGTGTACACCTCAACGGTTGAAGCTTTAATTTTCTCAAGTTCCATCACTAAGTTAGCTTGACCAACAACACCTATGAACATCATTAAAACCCTCATCTACGCAACCACAGCCATCTTTTTGCTGGCCGGATGCAGTACCAAACCACCGGGTTGCAGCGATGAGAAAACAACTGCCTTAGTGGCAAGTATCTTTATAGATGAGTTGGCTGCTGGCATCAGAGAAACATCTGAAAAACTGAGCCTAATAACCAGCGCCAGCGTATCGAAGGTGCGCACAGTAGACGCTGACGGGAAATCTAATGTCGTTCAGTGTGAGGGAAGTCTTGACTTACTGCTGCCTGCAAGTGCTGTCTACGTGCTGGATGATACAACCCTTACTCAATCATTCAAGCAGCGCTTTAATCTGAAGTTGGTCGAGGGTGGTAGAGCAGTAGTCTCAACAGCTGTCCAGTACACATCACGCATGACGGATGATAAAAAGGATCATCTTGTTGGGTTAGGTGGCTATGAAAATTTGGTTGCCTCGTTTGTGCAGCTAAATTCATTCAAACCGTTTAGACCTGTAAGTCCAAAACCTAAAGTCGATAACGCCAGCAAGCAGAAGACTGAATCGAAAACCGTAACTGGGGCTACCGTGTTGGGGCTGGAGTGCGGTGATTTGTGTCACCTAAGCTATAAAGACGAAACTGGGAAGATGGCATCAGCGCTTTGCGGTGACGACAAACTTTGCCCGAAGTGGGTGGATGACCCACAAGCTTTCAAGAAGGTCATAGGTAGTATGGCAACACTTACGATTGGGAAAGAGTTCATCCCTGACGCAAACGCCATGGTTGATAGCATTTCTGCGATTACGATTACCAGAGCTGCCAATTCCCAGTAAAGCAACGGGGGGCTGGACTTTTCAGCCTGTGACGGTTTGTCTGGAGCAAGGAGCCAAACTTAACTCGGGTGAAACAGCTGTGGAGTAACTGACTGACTTAATCTCAGAAGTTGGGGATGTGTGCGGTACTGTACTCACAAGAGTTAAGCGACTCCCCGTTTGCCCGCTCACACTGGGGCTAACGGGAAAGCGGGAGTGCTGTAGGACGCTTCGGTGCTTCCCGCTGACCCGCTAACACTAAAGAGAGCGGGACGACGGGAAACGGGTTAGGTGCTTACCGGGGTTAAACCACCCAAAGCCAGCCATCCTCCAACTTGAACCACCCATAGGTAACAAACTGTTTGATAGCGTCTTTAGTACGCTCAGCTTGCCGCTTGGGTTCAGTCTGGAGTTGATCTTTGATGAGATTCACGGCCTTCTCGAACTCAACGCAGGGGGCATCGGCTGGCGCACCGGCCTTACCTTTGTCAGTAGAAGCTTCCAATAAGGCGTTAAGCGCATCGAAGACTATCCTTTGATTGCCACCTTTGGGCTGTCTGACTTCAAGCCCCATGCCTGGAGTAGCTTCGGTCGGTGTTACGACACATGATCGTGAGGGACCATCGTCGTCAGCAGCGGCATCGAGCTCCACATCTTCCAGTTCAAATGGATAGACTTGCCCATCCTCGCCGTCTTTCGCTTTGAGTTGCCTCCACATTCGATTCTTGCCGTCACGGGTGACTTCGATAGTGGTGTCCATTGCTGCATTGAGGCTGCTGTGGCCTCGCGGCCCTCGACCTTGTGTTTTGCCTGCATGATGTACCAGAAGAACTAGCCCATTGGTTGCGGCCTGAAGTTGAGCAGAAGCAGTTAGAACTTGACCCATGTGCTGCGAGCTGTTCTCATCTGCATTTGGTGCAGCCCTGTTTAGCGTGTCTATAAAAATCATATCAAAGCCTTCAGCCAAAGCGATAGTGGCCTCAAGGTCGCCAACGTCTTGGTCTAAAGTCAGCCCGAAGGCATCAAACATGAATGATACGGTTGATGGGTAGGGCCTCCCGTTGTGCTTTTCCCATGCGACAACACGTTGACGAAAGCCTTCTTTGCCCTCTAAAACGATACAAAGTATTTTGCAGGGTGTCGTTTTATGACCAAACCAAGGCTCGCCAGTTGCTATCGCCGCCATCATGTCGATGAGCAGAAAACTCTTGCCCGTACCACTTTGTCCAAACAGACATGCCAAGCCTGTAGTGGGTAAAACATCACGAATTCGCCATCGAATTGGTGGTAGGTAAGGAAAATCTTTAGACGTATGAAGTTTGAAACGATGCGGATTAGTATTTGAAAGGATGTAAGTCATTTGCCATCCCCCTTGAAGCCTTCGGCCATGCTTAGCCCTAGAAGAGCGTGATGAGCCGCTAATAACTTTTGTAGTCTCAATAATGGAAACGCTTGTTGCTCATGATGCTTGCAAGCGAGGACTTCTCTAACTATTTCTTCAATGACAGACATCAGGCCATGCTGCGTGTTTTGGGCTTGCGTTTTCATCATTGCGCCCCTTTCTCAGCGATCCAAGCCATAACAGCCGCACGAGGCCAAGCTGTGATCCTCTCTGAAAGTTTTACGGGTCTGACAAACGTCCCATTTCTTGATTTACGCCAAATAGTGGCAGTGGATAGCGGTAGAAGCTGTTTTAGCTCTGGCAATCGTATGTACGCTGGTACGGTTTGCTGACAGTAGGGTCTTGTATTTAAAGTTTTTTCCATTTAATGCTCCAGATGATCGTGTCGCAAGCAAAAACCTGCGCTCACTTGTGAGAGCGCCTGCCAAGCTTGTCACCAACCCTGTTTTTCGAACATTAAGTGAAACAGTTTGTATCTTTGTGATATTTCACACGACTTTAACGAATTCAGCCCATTCCTGCATCAGTTGCTTACGCTTCTCAAACAAGTCACCTCGTCGATAAGCTGCTTCAACTTTGTTACCGATGGCGTGGGCGAGAGCCATTTCGGCGACATCCCTAGGAAAGTCCGTACTTTCAGCGCACCAGTCCCTGAAGGTAGAGCGGAAGCCGTGGGGTACAGCTGGTGTTTCCATACGGCGTAAAACGGCGGTTAGGCTCATATCGCTTAAGAGGGTACTTCGCGGACTGGGGAATACAAACTCGTTGATGGAAGTCTTTTGCTGCTGCTTAACGATGGCAAGTGCAGTGTCGGAAAGTGGAATGCGGTGCTCTCTGCCAGCTTTCATGCGTGTTGCTGGCACTGTCCAAACGCCAGCTTCCAAGTCGAACTCGTCCCACTTTGCGCCCCGAACCTCGCCAGACCGTGCTGCCGTTAGTATCGTGAACTCGAGCGCTTTGGCTCCCATGCCTTCTTGCTGGCGCAGAGCCTTCATAAAAGTCGGCATCTCGTTGAAGGGGAGAGCTCGGTAGTGGGTCGTTTTGGCGATTTTTGCGGGTTGAGCTAAAAGCGTGTCGAGATGGCCTTTCCACCTTGCGGGATTCGGGCCTGTGCGATAACCCCTCACCGTGGCCCAGTCTAGAACTGATTCGATGCGTCCACGTAACCGCGATGCGGTTTCAGTCTTTGTGTGCCATATAGGTTCAAGTGCTTTAAGAATTTGAGGAAGTTCAACATCACTCACGCACATCCGGCCAATGAAAGGGTGCGCGTAATTTTCTAGTGAGTTTCTCCATTGCTGGGCGTGCTTGGCATTGCGCCAGCCTGCTTCGTGTGTTTCTATGTACTTAGTAGATGCCTCGCTGAACGTCAAGGCAGCAACTTGCGAGGCGATTAACTTGCTACGGACTGCCTTCTTATCCTCGATTGGGTCAATGCCAGCCTCTAGCTTGGCTCTAGCAGCGCGTGCAGCTTCTCTTGCATTGGCCAGAGACACTGTGTCAAAAGACCCTAACCCCAAGTCACGACGCTTACCGTTTACTTGATAGCGTAAGATCCAACTTCGAGACCCCCCTTGATGAACTGTTAGTGCAAGTCCAGAAACACCACCGACAAAGTGGATTCCTCGCTTATTGATAGCTTTAACTGCCAAGTTTCCTAGTTCGATTGCTTTCTTACCCATCACATTACCCATCATGAAAATGCGCGACTTTACGCTACGTAGTGATACGTCAGGATTTAATTTTAACCAGCCTGAATTGGGAGATAGGTCACTGGCGTGACTTGGCATGATGCTATGTGCGACATAATATGTGATGCCACCTTCTCCTCCACAACGAAATCAAGGTAGCGCCCAAAGATGCAATGGATTGATACGCACTGCCATCTTGATGCACCAGAATTCGGTGCTTTTTCACCCTTAAATCCCTCTTTAGCCGGCGAGATACGTGCCTATGCTGCTATTAAAAATGTAGTGCATTGCGTTTACCCGGCGGTTCATCCCGCTAACTTCACTGCCGTTCGCGAACTGGCCCATGCGCATGGCGACAGCTACGCTTTGGGGATTCACCCGTTGTATGTGAAAGACGCGTCACAGGACGATTTGACCTTGCTCGACGCAGAGCTGGCGGAGCGCCTGACTGACCCCAGACTCGTTGCGGTTGGTGAAATTGGGCTCGATTTCTTTGTGCCCGAGCTCTGCGTGAACCCGCTGCGTGAGAAGCAAATCCACTTTTACCGTGAACAGTTGAAATTGGCAAAAAAGTACAATTTGCCCGTCGTCGTGCATGTGCGTAAATCGGCCGATCTGCTGCTCAAAGGGCTGCGCGACTTGAGCGTAAAGGTGGCGACGGGGCAACACGGCTGGCGCGGCATCATCCATGCGTTCAATGGCAGCGACCAGCAGGCGGCGGCGTTCCTGCAGCTGGGTTTTAAGCTTGGTTTTGGCGGCGCGATGACGTTTGAGCGGGCGTTGCAGCTCAGGCATCTGGCCACGACCTTGCCTTTGGACGCCATCGTTTTAGAAACCGACGCCCCCGATATGCCGCCACATTGGCTGTATAAAACATCAGCACAAAGAGAAGCTGGCGAGCCGCAAGGTCGGAATGATCCGTCTCAAATTCCGCGCATCGCGCAGGTGTTGGCAGACTTGCGTGGCATCAGCTTAGAAGCGTTGTCGCAGGCTGTCTGGGCGAATTCATTGGCCGCCTTGCCGAAAATCAAAGATTTGCTAGTTGCAAAATAACCATCACTAAAAATAGGTTAAAAATAGACGTAGCCGGCGTACTTATTGCCTAAGCTGCTATAAAAATAATAGCATGAAAAAAATCTCAAAAACAGCTGAATTACCAGAAGTCAATTTCAGCGACTACGGCGATGTACGCTGCTTGCATTTAGGCACCGAGTGGATTCAGGGCAGCATGCTGATCGACGCGCCCTTTGAGATTGAATTGGAGTACGTACAGCGCATGATGGCGTGGCTGCTGTTTGTCGATGCCGCCAGCGTGCCCAAGCGCCGCGCCATGCAGCTGGGGCTGGGTGCGGCGACCTGCACCAAGTTTTGCTTCAAAAAATTGCGCATGCAGACCACGGCCATTGAAATCAACCCGCAAGTGATCATCGCCTGCCGGTTGTGGTTCAAACTGCCACCTGACGATGCCAAGTTGGAGGTGGTTTTGGCCGATGCCGCACTGGAAATTCAAAAGCCGCATTGGCAAGGTCAGATTGATGCCCTGCAGGTCGATTTGTACGACCACGAAGCGGCCGCGCCCGTGCTGGACAGTGCCGAGTTTTATGCGGATTGCAGGCGACTGTTGACGGATGACGGGGTGATGACGGTGAATTTGTTTGGCCGCTCGTCCAGTTTTCTGAGCAGCGTCGAGAAAATATCAGAAGCGTTTGGGGCGGGCGCTGTGTGGGCGTTCAAACCCACGCGGGAAGGCAACACCATCGTTTTGGCTCAGCGTACGGCTTCGCACCCCAAGCGCGATGCGCTGATGACGCGCGCAGACGTGATTCAAACCAAATGGGGCTTGCCTGCAACAAAGTGGTTACGCGTTTTTAAACTCATCTAACAGATATGCGGATAAACGCACACTAAACTAGTAATAACCCTTAGACATTTGTTCAATGACACCAAACTTACTCGGTGATAATCAACATGTTTTTCACTAACGAGGCATAAATATGGCAATCAAGAGCCAAAAAGACTTTTTTTCAGGGTTGTTGTTCACAGCTGTAGGCGTTGCCTTCGCTGTGGGGGCAACCAGCTACACCGTAGGCAATGGAGCACGAATGGGGCCAGGGTACTTTCCGTTGATTTTGGGTGTATTTATGGCAATATTGGGTGCCATCATTACTTTCAAAGCCTTGGTGGTTGAATCTGTTGATGGCGAAGGTGACAAGGTAGGTTCATGGGCTTGGAAGCCGTTGGTGTTCATTATTTTGGCTAATTTATTGTTTGGCTTGCTGCTAGGCGGTTTGCCAAGCATTGGTTTTCCCGCTTTTGGTTTGATAGCTGCTATTTTTGCGCTAACTTTTGCATCGAGCTTAGCTGGTGAGGAATTCAATTTCAAAGAAGTATTTATCTTGTCCATCGTGTTGTCGATCATGAGCTACGCAGCTTTCATCTTATTGCTCAAATTGCAGATACCGGCTTGGCCTGCATTTTTTACAGCGTAAATAAATATTAACCAAAAGACAAAATAAGGAGTAAAAATGGATTTGATTAATAATTTAGCGCTGGGTTTTGGTGTGGCGTTCACGCCGATCAACTTGATGTATGCCTTCATAGGTTGCTTGTTGGGCACCTTGATTGGCGTGTTACCCGGTATTGGCCCCTTGGCAACCATTGCCATGCTGCTGCCTGCAACTTACGCCTTGCCACCTGTTTCCGCGCTGATCATGTTGGCGGGTATTTACTACGGTGCGCAATACGGTGGCTCAACCACCGCGATTTTGGTGAACTTACCCGGAGAATCGTCTTCGGTGGTGACGGTGATTGATGGTTACCAAATGGCAAGGCAGGGTCGAGCAGGCCCCGCACTAGCGGCTGCAGGCTTGGGATCGTTTTTTGCGGGTTGCGTGGGCACCTTGGTGTTGGCTGCTTTTGCAGTGCCGTTGACTGAAGTTGCCTTCAAATTCGGCCCTGCCGAATACTTCTCACTCATGATTTTGGGCTTGGTCGGTGCAATTGTATTGGCTTCGGGTTCGTTACTCAAAGCGGTCGGCATGATTTTGCTGGGCTTGTTGTTGGGCTTGGTCGGTACAGACGTGAACTCTGGCGTGGCACGTTTCAGCTTTGATATCCCTGAGTTGACCGACGGCATCGGCTTCATCGTGATTGCGATGGGGGTGTTTGGCTACGGCGAGATTATTACCAACTTAGGTAAACATGAAAGCGAACGTGAAGTGTTCACAGCCAATGTGCAAGGTTTGTGGCCAACTAAAAAAGATTTCATTGATATGACACCAGCCGTTATTCGCGGTACAGTTTTGGGTTCAATTTTAGGTATTTTGCCAGGCGGCGGTGCCGTGATGGCGGCTTTTGCAGCCTACACGCTTGAGAAGAAAATCAAACTCAAACCCGGTGAAATTGAATTTGGCAAGGGCAATATCCGTGGCGTTGCATCGCCAGAGTCTGCTAACAATGCGGCATCACAAACATCGTTTATTCCGTTGCTTACACTCGGTATTCCACCGAATGCGGTGATGGCTTTGATGGTCGGCGCGATGACGATTCACAACATCCAACCTGGCCCACAGGTGATGACCAGCAACCCAGAATTGTTCTGGGGCTTGATTGCTTCGATGTGGATCGGCAATGCGATGTTGATTATTTTGAACTTGCCTTTGATTGGCATGTGGATCAAATTGCTCAGCGTGCCATACCGTTGGTTGTTCCCTGCCATTGTGCTGTTTTGTGCAATTGGCGTGTACTCGACCAACAACAACACGTTTGACATCTGGTTGGTGGGTTTGTTTGGCGTGATTGGCTACTTGTTCATTAAGTTGGGTATGGAGCCTGCACCTTTGCTGTTAGGTTTCATCTTAGGCCCTATGATGGAAGAAAACTTGCGCCGTGCCTTGCTCTTGTCGCGTGGTGACTGGAGTGTGTTTGTGACGCGTGGTTTGTCTGCCAGTTTGTTGATAGTTGCGGTTATTTTGCTGGCTGTCGTGTTGCTGCCTTCGGTCAGTAAGAAACGCGAAGAGGCGTTTGTCGAAGATTAAGTTCTTCAATAGCATCGCGCTGCTTATTTTTTAAGCAAAGTTAAAAAAGGCATTTTCGGATGCCTTTTTTATGTGCTTCTTTTGTGTATTGCGGCACAATAGTTGCAGAGATTCACCATATGCGAACCAATTTACATATCCAACAGCATCCCTCGCGTGTTGCCCTGCACAACGAAATCCACGCCCGACCACCTGAGGCGATGACGGCGCCTGTAGCCATCTCGCATGTGGTGATGGTGTGTGACTTAGAGCAACGCCAAGCCAGCCGCGAGCATGTGGCCGCCCTGTTGCGCGACCACCATTTACCCCCACCAGACGATACATCTACCCATATCCGCATGGATTTAGGCGGTTTTAGGCTGCGCTGGGAGCTGCATACCGAGTTTGTCACCTACACCTTCACGCGGGCGATGGAGGGCGACACGCTGGATGAGCGTGAGCCGCAAACAGCCATTGATGCTGTGTCCCAAGATTGGCTGGAAAAACTGCCAGGTGAGGCGCTGACCTGTATGCATGTGTGGGCGCTACCCAATGGCAAGTTCGTAAGCAATGTGTTTGGCGGCAGCACCGTCGCTACGGTCATCAAACATGTCCTGAATGAAGAAACCTTGGTCGGGTCGGCCGTGGCCGATGGTGCAGCTGAAGTGCATACCGATTTTGCCATCCATGCCGACGGTTTTTCACGCATGCTCTTGCTGGTGGGCAACATGACGCAGCGCCGTTTAGGGCGTTTGGTGCAGCGTTTGCTTGAAATTGAAACCTACCGCATGGCGGCTTTGCTGGGCTTGCCCGCTGCGCGAGACGCGGGTCAATCTTTGGCTTATGCTGAACGTGAGTTGGCAGAATTGGCAGAATCTATTCGCAGCGCCGAACGCTACGACGAACCGGCTTTGCTAGACCGTCTCACCAAACTGGCAGGCCAAGTCGAAAGCCAATACGCCTCTACACATTCACGCTTTTCAGCCAGCAGCGCGTATTTTGAATTGGTCGATGAGCGCATCGCCGATATCAATGAATCACGCTTGGGCGAGCTGCAAACCATTCGCGAATTCATGGACAGACGCTTGACTCCGGCGCGCAGCACCTGCGAGTGGGCGACGCGGCGGCAAGATGCGCTGTCGCAACGCGTCTCGCGCATCAGCAGCCTCTTGCGAACCCGTGTGGAGATCGAGCAGCAGCAAAGCGCCCAAGCGCTGTTGACCACGATGAACGACAGGCAGGGTCTGCAGCTTAAATTGCAATCAACGGTTGAAGGCTTGTCCGTTGCTGCCATCACCTATTACATCGTTGGATTGGTGAGTTATATGGCCAAAGGCGCACAAAAACTGGGCTGGCCGGTGAGCGGCGAAGTCACCGCTGCTGCTGCTATTCCGTTCGTGGCATTTGCGGTTTGGTGGTCGTTGCGACGCCTGCATCAAAAAATCGCCTCGCATGCCTCGTCACATTCGTCTGTACATTCGTCTGCACATTCGACTTCACAATCTTCTAAACATTAATGCCAACATGACTTTTAGCTACGCCACGCCGTACACCTCCACCCGGTTACCTGTTTTTGCGCGCAATATCGTCTCCACTTCGCACCCGATAGGCGCGCAAGCAGGCTTGCGCATTTTGCAGCAAGGTGGCAATGCCGTTGATGCTGCCATTGCTACTGCGGCTGTCATGGCGATTGTCGAGCCCGTCAGCAATGGCTTGGGCAGCGATGCGTTTTGCATCATCTGGGATGGCAAAGAGTTGCATGGTCTCAACGCTTCGGGCCGTGCGCCCGCGGCATGGACGCCTGAGTATTTTAAAAATAAATACGGTGCAGAAGCCACCACACCCCCTAAACGCGGCATAGATTCCGTCACCGTGCCGGGCGCTGTGAGCAGCTGGGTGGCGATGAGCGACAAGTTCGGCAAATTGCCCTTTGCTGATTTGATGCAAAGTGCGATTGAGATTGCCGAGCGTGGCTACTTGCTACCCATTGTCGTGCAAGGCAAATGGCAAGCGCCGCTGGCTGAGATTGGCCATTTGCCCGGTTTTGCACAAAGCTTCTTGCCGCATGGGCGAGCCCCGCATGTTGGTGAACTCTTCAAATTCTTTGCTGCAGCCAAAGCCTTACGCGCCATCGCTGCTACCAAAGGAGAAGCGTTTTATAAAGGCGAGATTGCTGCTGCGCTTGAAAAATTCTCTACCGACAATGGCGGCAGCTTGAAAGCCAGCGATATGGCGGCGCACACGGTGGATTGGGTCAAACCCATTGCTAAAAACTACCGTGGCCACACTTTGCATGAAATTCCGCCGAACGGACAGGGTATTGCGGCCTTGATTGCGCTGGGTATCTTGGAGCACTTTGATTTATCTGGCATGGACGCCGATGGCGCGGACGTTCAGCACCTGCAAATCGAAGCCATGAAGTTGGCGTTTGCCGATACCTACAAATATGTGTCGGACGCAGCCACGATGGACGTCACCGTTGAGCAGATGCTGGATGACAGCTATTTGGCCGCCCGCGCCAAGCTGATTGATCGCAACCAAGCACAAGATTTCAAAGCCGGCAACCCCGTCAAAGGCGGCACGATTTACCTGACGGCGGCGGACGAGTCCGGCATGATGGTCAGCATGATTCAAAGCAATTACATGGGTTTTGGCTCGGGTTGCGTGGAGCCGACCTTTGGCATCAGCTTGCAAAACCGAGGCCATGGCTTCAGTTTGAACGCTGGGCCGAACCAAGTGGCACCCGGCAAACGTCCGTTTCACACCATCATCCCCGCGTTTTTGACCAAAGACGGCCAGCCCGTGATGAGTTTTGGTGTCATGGGCGGCAATATGCAACCGCAGGGTCATATGCAAACGCTGGTACGCATGCTGGACTACCAGCAAAACCCACAAACGGCGTGTGATGCGCCACGCTGGCGGTTCAACGCAGGTTTGGATATCAATGTCGAAGCCACCATGCCAGCCGCCACGGTGCAAGGTCTGCTAGAACGCGGCCACCACGTCAGCGTGATCAACGACTCGTACCAAGATTTTGGCGCGGGTCAGTTCATTTGGCGCATGGGCGACCCTGCGGCAGAGGGTTACATGGCCGCCAGCGACCCGCGCCGCGATGGGCAGGCGGCAGGGTATTGAAAAATGATGCAAAAGCAATTTGCCACAGGCTTGCTGTTGGCCATCGTGGGCTCCATCGCCTTCAGCGGCAAAGCCATCATCGTCAAACTGGCTTACCGCTACGGGGTGGATGCGGTCACCCTCATCATGTACCGCATGCTCTTCGCGCTGCCCATTTTTGCAGTCATGGCGTGGTGGTCTAGCCGTGGCAAAGCTGCGCTGACCCGCAACGACTGGCTAGGCATCTTGGGGCTGGGTTTTACGGGTTATTACTTGGCTAGTTTTCTGGATTTTGCGGGTTTGGCCTACATCAGCGCGGCTTTGGAGCGGCTGATTTTGTACCTCAATCCCACGCTGGTGCTGATTTTGGGCTGGCTGCTGTACAAAAAGAAAATGTCAGCTAGGCAAATCGGCGCGATGGCGCTGAGTTATGCGGGCATTTTGCTGGTGTTTGGGCATGAACTTAGCATCCAAAGTGTCAGCACATTGGCTAACAGCAATACGGCGTGGGGCGCGTTGCTGGTTTTCGGTAGCGCCGTGAGCTATGCGATTTACCTCAGCTACAGTGGCGAAATGGTCAAGCGGCTGGGTTCTCTGCGCTTGGTCGGTTTGGCGACCACGGTCGCTTGCCTGTTGTGCATCGCCCAGTTTTTGGTGCTACGCCCACTGAGTGCGATGGCGGTTGCGCCGCAGGTGATTGGTTTGTCCCTCTTGAATGCCACGCTGTGTACGGCCTTGCCCGTCCTTGCTGTCATGATGGCTATTGAGCGCGTAGGCGCACCGCTGGCGGCACAAACTGGCATGATTGGCCCGTTGTCGACCATTTTGATGGGGGTCTTTATTCTGGGAGAACCGCTCAATGGTTGGATCATGGCTGGTACGGTGCTGGTGCTGGCGGGCGTGTATCTGGTGTCGCGCAGCCGACCTGTCGCAGCGGATTGAGATTGATTTAAGGCACAATCTGGTCAGGCATTTTCGTAAGCATGCCATCGAATAATTAAACGACTAAACATGAGGGGATAGGTTATGGATTTAGGCATTGCAGGCAAATGGGCGCTGGTGTGCGGCGCAAGCAAAGGGCTGGGTTTGGGTTGTGCGCAAGCGCTGCACGCTGAGGGCGTCAACGTGGTTTTGGTGGCGCGTGGGCTGGAAGTGCTGCAACAAACCGCTACTTATTTGATAGCGTCTAAGGCAATAAATACACCGGCTAATGGTCAATTTGAAGATGAAAATCAAGCTAAAGTACTCTTTGTGGCGGCCGACATCACGACGGAGGCGGGTCGGACTGCGGCTTTTTCGGTAGCGGGCGGACCGGGCAAGGACTTCGATATCGTCGTCACCAACGCTGGCGGCCCACCACCGGGCGATTTTCGCAACTGGGAACGTGAAGACTGGCTCAAAGCGGTGGATGCCAATATGTTGACGCCGATTGAACTGATCAAAGCCACGGTGGACGGCATGGCAGCGCGCGGTTTTGGCCGTATAGTCAACATCACTTCAGCAGCGGTGAAAGCCCCGATTGATATTTTGGGCTTGAGCAACGGCGCGCGCAGCGGCTTGACGGGTTTTGTGGCTGGCGTCGCGCGCACCAGCAAGTTGGTGTCTAACAATGTGACGATCAACAACCTGTTGCCCGGTGCCTATGATACCGACCGCCTCAAAACCACCCTGCAAGGCGCAGCGCAAAAGTCCGGCAAAAGCATGGACGATGTGATGGACGCCCGCCGCAAAACCATTCCGGCGCAGCGTTTCGGCCACCCCGCCGAGTTCGGCGCGACGTGTGCGTTTTTGTGCAGCCAACAAGCGGGTTACATCACGGGACAAAATGTGCTGACGGACGGTGGCGCTTATCCAGGCACGTATTAGTTCATTCCCCTTTTAATTTTCATCCCCATTTTTATTCATTGCAGGAGACAAAACCATGAGCAACATCCTTTCCAAAACAGTTCAAATCGACAAAAACGGCGGTCCTGAAGAGCTCAAACTCGTTGAACTTGAGGTCGGCGAGCCTGGCCCAGGCCAGATCCGCATCAAACACCACGCCATTGGCTTGAACTTTATTGATGTGTACCAGCGCAGTGGCGTGTATGCCTTGCCGATGCCCTTGAATTTGGGTATGGAGGGCGCGGGTATCGTCGAAGCCGTGGGCGAGAGCGTGACCCACCTCAAAGTCGGTGACCGCGCCGCCTACGCCAGCAACCCACCAGGCAGCTACAGCGAGCGCCGCGTGATGCCGGCCATGTGTGTTTGCAAATTGCCTGATGCCATCAGCTTTGAAACCGGCGCGGCGATGATGCTCAAAGGGCTGACCGCGCAGTATTTGCTACGCCGCACCCTGCCACAAGGCGGTTTGCAGGCGGGTGATTTTGTGTTGTTCCACGCTGCAGCGGGCGGTGTGGGCTTGATTGCTTGCCAGTGGGCGAAAGCGCTTGGCTTGCAGTTGATCGGTACCGCTGGCTCAGACGCCAAATGTGCTTTGGCCAAAGAGCACGGCGCTGCCTATGTCATCAACTACAACACCGAAGATTTTGCCGCACGTGTGAAGGAAATCACCGCGGCTGACAATGCAAAAAAAGGTTTAAAGCCAGGCGCTAAATCGGGTGTTAAGGTGGTTTACGACTCGGTCGGCAAAGACACCTGGGACAAATCGTTGGACTGTTTGCTGCCGTTTGGTTTGATGGCCAGCTTTGGCAACGCTTCGGGTGTCGTGCCTCCGTTTGCGCCAGGCTCCTTGGGTGCGAAAGGCTCGATTTACGTGACCCGCCAAACCTTGTTCACCCACATCGCCACGCGTGAATCTACACAAGCGATGGCGGATGAGCTGTTTGCCATCGTCGAAAGCGGCGCGGTCAAAATCCGCATCGACCAGCGTTACCCGCTGGCCGATGTGCAGCAAGCGCACCGTGATCTGGAAGCTCGCAAAACCACGGGTTGCACGATCCTGACACTTTAAAAATCAGCGGCCAATACGGTTGCCACGGTAACCGCGGCCGCAAGACCTGCCAATTTTTTCTTGTCTTGCGGTTGCGCGCTGGTTACCGGCTGCATGTCTTGTCCAAACTTAGGCCGGCGTGCATCCAGCACTTTGGCGCCGCTGTGCAGTTTGAGCAAAGCATTGGTTTGCTCGACCAAACTGCTCTTGAGCTCAGAAAGATGGGTGGTAACCGTACCGCCCGTGCTGCTCAATAGCGGTTTGACTTGATCAAACACGGCAGTGGCCCAGTCATCACGCCATAAAGCTAACGCCTCATGGCTGATCCATTTTCCAACATCGTTGTTAACACCAGGTGCACAAGCAATAATTACCCAATTGGTGGCTTGATTTGACGATTTGTCATGACCAGCGGGCAACATGGGCGACAGCATTGTACGTGCGTAGTCAACGTCGTCTAAATAAACAATCATCGTTTCCATATATATATCCTTATAAATCTTAGGTTAACTTGGGCTAACTCAGGTTAAATGGGGAAAAGCGCAGCGTTGTTTAGTGGGAAGGCATCTCCTAGTTATGGTTTGCAGCAGACGATAAGGAAGTGCGACGAGTTACCAACCAACCCGCCCCCAATACGCCAGCGACGGAGATTGCATACGTTCCCCACTCAGCAAGGGATTGCATGGTTTTTTCACTGGGCAGTGAAGCTGGACCACCATAAACGACATCCAATATGGGTTCACTAACGATCATTTTTGCAGCAGTAAACGCCAATACAGCAGCGCCAATTTTGATAATGGCAGGGAAACGTTCCACCAATTTGAGCACCATGGTGCTGCCGTAAACCACAATCGGCACGCTCACCAAGAGTCCAATGATGACCAAGTCAAACGAACCATGTGCTGCGCCTGCGACGCCGAGCACGTTGTCAACACCCATCAAAGCATCAGCCACCACAATGGTTTTCATGGCTCCCCAAAAAGTGCTGACAACCGGGCCATCGTGTTCTTTGTGACCATTGTCGGCCAACAATTTATAGGCAATCCACAGCAAACCCAAGCCGCCAACCAGCATCAAGCCTGGAATTTTCAATAACCAGACGACACCAACGGTCATCACCGCTCGAATGGCAATAGCACCAAAAGTACCCCACGCAATGGCTTTTTTCTGTAAGTGTTTAGGTAAGCTTCGTGCTGCCAAAGCGATAACGATAGCGTTATCACCCGCCAGAACTAGGTCAATCAAAATAATAGCCAATAGGGCGGACCACCAAGGCGTTGAGAATAATTCCATGTAAAACTCCAATTTTCCGTTCAAGTATCAAATTGGAAATCTAGCTAGCAGACTTCCAGCGTACGAAACTGAACAGGTTTAGGAGATGCGGTTAAAGTTAAACTCAACTTTTGTAGACACGCTGCGACCAAACCTGTTTCGGTTTCAATCGAAGGTCTGGCTCATCATGCAAAGGCTAGCATGACCAACAAACCGGAAGCTTTACTTTTCACATAAAACTTCGAAATGACGATTTGTTGTTGCGGTTTTGCCGATCAACCATGAAATGGATCATCTGCAAAATAGGGAGTTACTCCCCTTCTTACAGGTATTGTGCGGCAGAATCA
>JAYUCJ010000244.1:0-1045 GCA_043740415.1 Polaromonas sp.
CTTGGGGTTGCCGTTAAAGGGTAAGCTGCAACAGCATCTTCGCTTTTTGATGGTGACATCAAAGAGTTAACATGAAAAAGTACAGGCAGCTTACCCTTGAACAAAGATACCAGATTTATGCGTTGTTGAAAGCCGGGCAGAGGCTGGTTCAGATAGCGGCAAACATCGGAGTGGACAAATCGACGGTAACGCGCGAGTTGAAGCGAAATGTATCGCAGCGAGGCTATCGACCGCAATTTGCTGATAGAACGGCCTGTCACAGGCGACGGGAAAAGGTCAAACTGCGAATAACGCAGCGGACCTGGACAGAAGTCGAAGCCAGTCTCCGGGACGAATGGAGTCCGGAGCAGATCGCGGGCAGACGAGCCACAGAGGGCAAACAAACGGTCAGTCACGAGTGGATCTATCAACATATTTACCGGGACAAAGCGGGTGGCGGCAATCTTTACAAGCATTTGAGATGTCAGAAGAAGCGCCGAAAACGTTATGGTTCCTACTCAAAACGCGGCCAGCTCGCGAACCAGATCAGCATCGGGCAAAGGCCTCTGATCGTCGCTGAAAAGAGCCGGATCGGTGATTGGGAACTCGATACCGTAATCGGCAAGGGCCACCACCAGGCGATCGTCTCAATGGTTGACCGCAAGTCAAAACTGCTTAGAATGAAAAAGATCAGTCAAAAAACAGGAACCGAGTGCCGACAGGCTATCTGTCACAAACTAAGCGGCTTAACGGTTCATACAATGACCAGCGACAACGGACGCGAATTCGCCAAACACGAGGAAATCGCCGCTCATTTAGGTGCCGATTTCTACTTTTGTCAGCCTTATTCGTCATGGGAAAGAGGCATCAACGAAAATACCAACGGCCTCATCCGCCAATACTTTCCCAAACATTTCAAATTCGCTATCATTACCGATGAGCACATCAATTTAGTCGAGGACAAACTAAACAATCGCCCTCGCAAGACGTTAGGCTTTCAAACGCCCAACGAAGTCTATTTCAAAGATCACGAGCAATCAAAAGTTGCACTTACTACTTGAATCTA
>JAYUCJ010000245.1:0-20056 GCA_043740415.1 Polaromonas sp.
CAGCAATCGCTCGGTGCGTGTCGCAAATGTGGTGCTGCCGTGTTCGAACACGGCAAAAACTACGTCTGCGAAAAGTCCGTGCCCACGCTGGCGCAGCCCACGCCGAGCTGCGACTTCAAGAGCGGCCAGATTATCTTGCAGCAGCCCATCGTGCGCGAGCAGATGAGTAAGCTGCTGGAAACGGGCAAGACCGATTTGCTGGACAAATTTGTGTCGATGCGCACGCGCCGGGGCTTCAAGGCCATGCTGGCATGGGATGCGGAGGCGGGCAAGGTGAATTTTGAGTTTGCGCCGAGCAAGTTTCCACCGCGTAAAACAGCCGCGGGGGCTGCTGCAAAAACTACAGCTAAAGCCGCTGCACCTGCGAAATCTGCTGCGACCAAGACAGCCGCTAAAAAAGCTGCTCCCGCGAAATCAGCAGTCGCCAAAAAAGCGGCACCGCGCAAAACATCCGCTAAGCCGAAAACCCCCGCTGCCGGACTCAACCCCAGCGCTGCCCTGGCCGCCGTGATCGGCCCCGAGGCCGTGTCTCGCCCACAAGTCGTCAAAAAACTGTGGGACTACATCAAGGCCAACAACCTGCAAGACGCCAAAGACAAGCGCTCTATCAACGCCGATGCCAAGCTGCTAGCCGTGTTCGGCAAGCCGCAGGTGACGATGTTTGAACTGGCGGGGATTGTGGGCAAACACCTCGTTAAAGAGTGAGATGATTTCGCTGTGCCTGAGTTGCTATAAATAAAATAGCTACTCAGGCAATAAATACGCCGGCTTGAGTCGTATTTAAGCTACTTTCAATGAATAAACTTGCCACCACGCCCAATGATGGTCAAATCTGAGAAGCTCGATCCTTCGTGTGACTTGGCGCTGTAGTTGATGGTGAAGCCGCCCATGTTGAAGTCTTTGAGGGATTCCAGCGCGAGGATCAACCCCTCGCGGCTCAGGCCACGGCCCGCGCGTTTCAGCCCTTCGGTCAGCACTTTGGCGGCTAAAAAGCCCTCGAAACTGGAGAAGTCGAACTCTTTTTGCCCCGATTCCGTCATGCGCTGCTGGTATTCCCGCACGATGACGCTGCTGCCTTGGAAGGGGAAGGGCACCACTTGCGAAATCACCACGCCGTTACCCGCTTCGCCCAATTCTTCAGCCAAAGCGCTAGAGCCGACAAAACTCACGTTGAAAAACTGCCCGCCAAAACCTTGGCTGCGCGCTTGCTTGATGAAAGCCGCGCTTGATTTGTAGGCGCTGATTTGCACCACCACTTCTGGCGATGCTTTTAAGATGGCGTCGAGTGCCTTGGCGATATCTACCGTGTTGCGTTCCACAGTTGCAGCGGCAACAGCCGTCATTTGGCGTTTGGATAGCGCGCGAGTGACGCCTTCCAGTCCCGCTTTTCCGTACGCGTCGTTTTGGTACATCACCGCGATTTTCTTCACGCCCAGCGTCGTTAAATGCTGCACGATGCGGTCGGTCTCATCAAAATAACTGGCGCGCACGTGGAACAGCTGGCGAGAAAACGGCTCGCGCAAGCCCTGCGCGCCTGTGAACGGGCCGATCAAGGGCACTTTGGCGTCGTTGATGGCGGGCAGCGCTGCCAGCGTGGTTGGCGTGCCGACAGAGCCAATCAATGCAAACACTTGGTCGTCATTCAGCAGGGCTTTGACGGCCAAAGCTGCCTTTTCAGGTTCGTAGCCGTCGTCGCGCGACACCAGTTTGATCTGCCGACCATTGATGCCACCGGCCTTGTTCACCGCATCCAACTGCGCTTTGATACCCGCTTGCATGCGCAAACCCAGCTGTGCGGCAGGGCCAGTGAGAGCCGCAAATTGGCCAATGATGACTTCGCGTTCAGAAACGCCTTGCTGTGCAAAAAGTACCGAGCTGGAAACCAACAAAGCCGTTGAGATGACGGTTTTAAAGACAATTTGACAAAGTATTTTCATTGAAGCGTTAGAAATAGATGAACACGTAACTATAAGTAAGAGCATCATAAACAACAATGGGTGAGAACACCGAGCTGTTGGTATTTCAGCAACAACACGGTTTAAAAAATAATGCAACCTAAGGCATGCTCTGCCAGAATACTGCTTGGCGCGAAAATTGCTTTAAAAAGGTGCATTTTCTATAAAATTTAAATAAATGCACCGATAAAAGTCAAATAAAGAGATGTTTAAACAAGGGAGTTGAGATGGATGCACTAAAACAGGGCGCGGATGCGCTCTTTATTTTGTTAGGCGCGATCATGGTGCTTGCCATGCATGCGGGTTTTGCCTTTTTAGAGCTGGGCACTGTACGCAAAAAAAACCAGGTCAATGCCTTGGTCAAAATTTTGGTCGACTTCTCCATGTCTACCTTGGTTTACTTTTTGGTGGGCTACAGCGTAGCGTATGGCACCAACTTTTTCATGGGTGCGGAGCAGTTGGCTGAGAAAAATGGCTACGAGTTGGTCAAATTCTTCTTCTTGCTGACCTTTGCCGCCGCCATTCCTGCCATTATTTCTGGCGGTATTGCCGAGCGGGCTAAATTTTGGCCACAGCTCATCGCCACAGCCGTCATCGTCGGTTTGTTTTACCCCCTGTTTGAAGGCGTGGCGTGGGCGAACAAGTTTGGCATTCAAGACTGGATCAAAGCCACCACCGGCGAAAACTTCCGCGACTTTGCCGGCAGCATTGTAGTGCACGCCGTGGGCGGCTGGATTGCTTTGCCTGCGGTGATTTTGTTGGGCGCTCGCTCGAATCGTTACCGCAAAGACGGCACCATCAGCGCGCACCCGCCATCCAGCATCCCGTTTTTAGCGCTGGGCGCTTGGACGCTGTGCGTGGGTTGGTTCGGTTTTAACGTGATGAGCGCACAAACCATTGACAAAATCTCTGGTTTGGTCGCGGTCAACTCGCTGATGGCGATGGTGGGCGGCACCTTGGTGGCGCTGGCTTTGGGGAAAAACGACCCAGGTTTCGTGTACAACGGCCCTTTGGCGGGCTTGGTCGCAGTGTGCGCGGGCTCAGACATCATGCATCCGCTGGGTGCCTTGGTCGTCGGCGGCATTGCCGGTGCCATTTTTGTGCTGATGTTCACTTGGACGCAAAACAAATGGAAGATTGACGACGTGTTGGGTGTTTGGCCGCTGCACGGCTTGTGCGGCACCTGGGGCGGCATCGCAGCGGGTATTTTTGGCACCAAAGCATTTGGCGGCATGGGCGGCGTGAGCTTGCAAGCGCAGTTGATCGGCACCGCCATGGGCGTGGCGTGGGCGCTGTTGGGCGGCATCGTGGTTTACGGGCTGCTGAAAGCGACGATGGGTCTTCGCCTCACCGCTGAAGAAGAGTTTGAAGGGGCCGATTTGTCGATCCACAAGATTGGTTCTACGCCGGACCGTGAAGTCAGCTGGTAATTCATCCAGTTTTATATTCGTCTAATCCGCTATAATTTCAATAGCGGCTTAGGCAATAAATGCGCCGGCTAGACCCATAAAATACCTCTAAATTTGGTTATTCTGACGAAGCCTGAGCCCAGGTCAAAAAATGGTGGTCAAAGCCGACTTCTATGGTCGGTTTGACGATTTGGAAGTAGGGCGACACATCAAAATCACGCGGCACATACAAGCTGTGGTGTCGGATATGCAGCAGCTCGCGTGAGCTGCCTTGATGTGGGTTACCAAGCAAATCAATCGCGGGCAGCAGTTCTACGGTCGGCAAAATCGGGTAATTCACGGACTCAAAAGCTTCGGCCACCAGCGTTGAGCAAATCGCCCGCGTCGGGTCGCCACTGCCGAGCGACAGCATTTGCCTGCGCCAGCGCATGGGCACGGGCGGGTTGGGCAGCAGGTAGCGGGCTAGATCGACGATGTTTTTCATGTCGTAATGCAAGCCCACGCGCGCCAAGCCAAAGTCGCAGACGGCTTGGCGTTCCGCCTCGTTCAGGCTGATGGGGCGGCAAACGCGGCAGTGAAACTCGGTGAAATACGACAACGCCACCAAGCGCACGCCGTACACCATGTCGGCCTCTAAAAACTGGCTCTCGCCCGTGGCCGATTTGCCCACGTACAGCGCCGCATGCGACCATGTCGATTGCGTCAAATACTTGATGGCGCTGCTCACCCGCGACGTGCCTTCCACCAGCAGCACATCACCCGTTTGCAGCACCTGCGCCAACAAATCGGTTCGCGTGGGCGCCACCGTACCCGCCGAATGGCCTGACTCGCTTAAATAGCGGCTCAGGCGCTGGCCGAGTCGTTGTTTGAGGCTGTTCATGCGCTTATTGTGGCATGCGGATAAGCGGGATTGAAGCAGGTCTATACAGGGCAAACACCTAGCAGCAAACCGCTTTGCACGGCTTGCGGCAGCCAAAGTTGCAAGTCAAATGGGGCAGCAGTGGCGGCAAGTTCATCGCTTTCTAAAGCCGCCAAAAGGGAAGCGCCTCTGCGTAATTGCCCTATAAAAGCAGCTTCTGCCGCCGTGCAAAGCGCGACCATGGGACGCAGCCCTTGTCGCCAAACCAAGGCGATTTCAGGCAAGTTTTGCCGCAACTTTTGCCCCACCTCTTCAAAGCTGGGACTGGTGTCTAGGTGCGGTGCGCGGTGCGCGGTGAGTATGCTGGCGATGGGGTATTGGCTGCGAACCAGTGCTGTACCGGGTGCCAATTGCAGGGTTAGTGCGGCGGGGTCTTGCGTCGTCAGCAATGAAAATGTCGCCAAATCCGCCCCTTGGTCGGCCGCCGTGGCCGCGGTGTGCAGCGCCCATTCAGCCCTAGCCACATCGCTCAAATACGGCTCGGTTTGCAGCGCAGAAATACGGGCGATAAAAGCAGCCAATGCACCGCCCCACTGCGCCAAATCGCCGCGCGTGGGTGGCTGCTGTGCCCAAAAATCTCGCGCTAGGTGCTCAAAAGCTTGGTCGCCAATGAGTTGGGCGATGACCGGGTAGGCCGCTTGCAAGCTGCGCTGGGCAGAGGCGGTGGCATTGGCTCGGTAGGTTTGTAAACCTCGGTTAAAACCCCTGTTTGAGGTGCCATTTATGACTCTAGTCGGCGTATTTATTGCCTGAGGTGCTATATTATTTGTAGTGAAAATGGCGTTGAGTAAATCACGCTGTTGTTGCGCTAAAGCGGTTGCGTGGTTCATAGGGCGAACGACCTGGCCAGCGTAGCTTCTGCCAACAGCACGTCTAGCGCCGGAATGTCTGTGTCCCGCTCTATCAGCGTTGGCGTGTTGCCAAAGCGTTTGAGGGCATGTTGGTAAAGTGTCCAAACGGGTGGTTTAACGCGGCTGCCGTGGTCGTCAATCACGATGTCGCCGCAATCGATGTGACCGGCAAGGTGAATTTCAACGACATGCGCGGGGTGGATGGCGTCGATCCAGCCCATGCATTGCGCCAAGGGATCGCTTGTTAAGCCGTTAATTTGGTCGTTCAGAGCATTCACGTAAATATTATTCACATCTACAAGCAGCTGGCAGCCGGTGCGCTGGGCAAGCGTATTTAAAAACGCCGTCTCTGGCATCTCGCTGCCATCACACGTCACGTAAGCCGACAAGTTTTCAACGGCGATGCTGCGTTTCAGGCGGTCTTGTACCTGCTGGACATTGGCGCACATCACATCTAAAGCCTCGCGGCTGAAGGGAATCGGCAGCAAATCAGCTGCGTGTATGGTTGGGTTGCCAGTTTGCTTGCTCAGACTGCCGCGTGCAAAACACGCATGGTCGCTGACACGGATGGGGTCAATGTGGGCCACCAGTGCGGCCAGTTGGTCTAAATGCCAAGCGTCAAGTCCCACGGCAGAGCCAAGCGCCAAACCCACACCGTGCAGGCTGATGGGGTATTGCGCGCGGCCTTTGCGCAGCACCGCTAGGGCAGCCCCACCCGCGCCGAAAAAGTTTTCGGAATGAACCTCTAGAAAATCGAGTGCTTGAAAATCAGGCTGGGGGTGCCGTTCAAGAAGTTCTTGGTAATGCGGATGCCGCCAACCGATGCCGATATTGCTTGTTGCAGACACAGTATGGGTATTGGCTTGACGGACCTTGGGTGCTTAGCTCTTCATGCCGGCTTTTTTGGCCTCATCGGCCGTCATGCCTTTCATGCTGGCGCAGGTTCCAGCAGCGACGTATTTCCATTCGCCTTTGTCAGCGTCCACCTTAGACTCGCCCGAGCATGAATGTGTGCCGCTCAAGTTAGCGCAGTCGTTTTGCCCCGCTTTGGCAATGCCATAGCATTTTTCTTTAGCGACAGCTGGCGCGGCGGCATGGCTGGCGGCGTTCACGCCAGTAGAAATCATCACGGTTGATAACAAAGAAGCTGCGGCTGCAGCGATGAGAGCGCGTTGGTTCATGTGAAACTCCTAGTGGTTAAAAATATACAAAGTAAATCAACAAGGTAAACAATCAGAAGACCAGTGTAGAACGTAAAAGCTTTCCTAAGGTTCAATTAGTTTGCTGATTGCGTATTGGTCTACCGACAATTGAAACTCTTACGAACAAGTTTAAAAATAAGATTGCAATAATGAAATTACGTCGAAAGCGACTAAATGGATTCAGCAATACCCGAATATTTTTCGTGATCGACTTGATTTCTGCTAAATTTGTAGGCATTCAACCACAAAGGCCGACATGGCGATAGAACTTGAGCTGGAGCAACATCGCACGTATTTGCTGCGTTTTGCGCGTCTGCAGCTGCGCAACGACGCCTGGGCAGAAGACGCGGTGTCTGACACGCTGTTGGCAGCTTTGGCCAAGCCACATGCTTTTGAAAACAAGTCACAGCTCAAAACGTGGCTGGTGGGTATTTTGAAGCACAAAGTCATCGATATTCTGCGGGTACAAACGCGTGAGGCGAGTATCAATTTTGACGTGGAGGGTGACGGCAATGGCAGTGATGAGTTGGACGCGCTCATGTTCAAGCCCGATGGTCACTACGTATCAACGCCCTTGAATTGGGACTCAGTCAACCCGAATTTAGGTGATCACCCCGAGCAAAGCTTGAGCACGCAGCAGTTTTTTAGAGTGCTGGAAGCCTGCACCGAAAAATTACCCGCAGCGCAGGGGCGCATTTTTTTGATGCGCGAATGGCTGGAGCTATCTGTTGAAGAAATTTGTAAGGAATTAGATTTAACCTCGACGAATCTTTATGTTCAGCTGCACCGCGCACGTTTGCGCTTGCGCGAGTGCTTGGAGCTCAATTGGTTTGGCTTAGCGGCAGCTGAAAAATAAGAGCCAATACCTATGAAAATTCCTTTTCGAATCACCTGCAAACAAGCGACGGCGCTTCTCATCGCGCAGGAAGACCGCAAAATCGACATGAGCGATAAGGTGGCGCTGCGGTTGCACATTTATGCCTGCAAAACCTGCCCAAATTTTGAGCAGCAGCTGATGATCATGCGTAAAAGTTTGAAGTTGTGGCGCAACTATGGCGCAGAATTGGGCGAGATGGGTTCGACGAAAAATTGAATCCCCTACACATCGCAAAATCCCATAAAAACAACACGGTTGCAATTTAAATTTATTAGCGCATAATGTAGCAGTGTGTCTTAAGTGATGCGCAGGTTTGGTGATAGGTTAGTTTCACGCCACAGCGGTGCCATATTTAGTTTGTTGGTTTGTTGTGCTTGTCGGGATCCCCGTCGCTTTGTTATTAAGTGTTTTTTAGGAGTCCCTCAATGGGCAACAAACTGTACGTAGGCAATTTGCCGTACTCGGTTCGCGATAGCGATTTAGAGCAATCTTTCGGTCAATTTGGTGCTGTTACCAGCGCTAAAGTGATGATGGAACGCGACACAGGTCGTTCAAAAGGTTTTGGCTTTGTGGAAATGGGCAGCGATGCCGAAGCACAAGCAGCCATTGCTGGTATGAATGGTCAATCTTTGGGTGGCCGTAGCTGCGTTGTGAACGAAGCTCGTCCAATGGAGGCACGTCCTCCACGCACTGGTGGCGGTGGCTACGGCGCCGGTGGTGGTGGTGGTGGTTACGGCGGCGGTGGCGGCGGTGGCCGTAGCGGCGGCGGTGGTGGTTACGGCGGTGGCGGCGGTGGTCGCGACGGCGGTGGCGGCTATGGCGGCGGTGGCCGCAGCAGCTACTAAGCACAGCTTTAATTGAATCTCAATTTATTGAGATTCGTTAAACAAAAAAGGCTCCCTTCGCGGAGCCTTTTGTCTTTCTGCGAACTGTTTATTAACTTCGCAGCAACGTTAATAACGAAAAATCATTATTTGGAAGCAATCATTCAGTGATATTTGCCCGAGCCTTGCGCCCGCGTCCCGCCAATGCTTTGTCAAATAGCGCATTCGGCATCAAACGCAAAAGTTTAGCTACCACGCCCATTTGCCACGGAATCACGCTGTAGCTACTGCCAGCTTCTATTTTTACCAAGCTTTGTTTCGCAAAATCATCTGCTTCCATCAAAAACGGCATGGGAAAGTTGTTTTTCTCAGTCATGGGCGTTTTGATGTAGCCAGGGCAGATGGTGACAACTTGCACACCGCTGCCACGTAATTCACCCCGCAAACTCTCGCAATAACTGATAACTGCCGCTTTGCTGCCGCAATAAGCACCGTGCCCTGGCATGCCGCGAATAGCAGCGACGCTGCCAATACCAACCAGCTTGCCACTTTTGCGCAGTAACATGCCTTCAATAAACGGGTGAAATGTCGCGGCTAAACCAATGTTGTTGGTGGCAAAGGTCTGCGCCAGCTGGTCTAAGTCGTCGCGAATCGCAGTGTCGACGCCAACACTGATGCCGGCATTGGCAATGACCACATCAGGCAAACCTTGCGCGGCAATGCAGGCTTTACCAGCGGCAACAATGCCATCAATATCACTCACATCTGCACTATATATTTTATAGCGATCTAGGCTTATA
Source organism: Polaromonas sp. (assembly GCA_043740415.1). Taxonomy (GTDB): domain Bacteria; phylum Pseudomonadota; class Gammaproteobacteria; order Burkholderiales; family Burkholderiaceae_C; genus Aalborgiella. The sequence continues at coordinate 8,838 of JAYUCJ010000245.1, forward strand.
TTATGCCGGCTGGACCATGATTTAATCTCTTCAGTGCGACGTGCTACCAATGCCAGGTTGTAGCCAGCTTCGTAATACGCCAACGCCAAAGCTTGGCCGATGCCGCTGGATGCACCGGTGATAAAAACAAGTTTAGACATGCCGTCAATTACTTGGTTGGCGGCAAACTGGCTTTGACGCGACCCTGCAAATTGATCACTCTGGTAACGTTATCGTATTCGAGCGAGTCTGCGCTGAATTCGCTGTTGCCTCGGCGAACAACGATCGGCAAATGCGATTTCAAGCGCTCTTCGTTCACATAAGTGTGCAGAAACTCGCCTTTGAATTCCATTTTGGGTTGCATCACACCATTCGTATTGGCCGCGGCTTCTCGTACAGACGTGGCATTTCCGTAAAGCTGCACTTCAGAGTTGTCGCCATTGCTGATGGCGCGATTAGCACTCGTGATTGTGGTCAAACGGCCTTGCTCGTTGAAGTTGTGCATGCGCACATTGTCAATTTCAATGGTGTCCGTATCGGCATAATGCCGTGCTTGGCCGCCAAAGAGCTCGCTTTTCAGATTGCCTTGCGGCGTAAAGCTTTTGACTGAGAATTTGCGCAAAAAATAATCCGCTTCATGGCTCAATGGCTTATCCGCGGAGGAAACGGCAACCACAGGTGCATTGCGCACCAACCAGTAGCTGCCCAGCGCCAAAGCTCCCATCAGCAAGACGGGCAAGTAGATAGCCAGTTGGTCGGCCAGGCGGCGAATCAGTAACCAAGCGCTTGTCATACGACGTGTGCCTTTGCAACGCGGGGTTGAAATTCTGCAAGAAATTGGGCGTATTTCCCGGAAGCTGTCAGCAGTAAATCGCAAAATTCACGCACTGCGCCAGAACCAGCCGGTGCTACGGTGATGTAGTGTGCAATAGCTTTCACTTCTGCGTGTGCGTGCAAGGGCGCACAAGCAAAGGCGCTTGCTTGAAGAACAGGCAAATCAGGCCAATCGTCACCCATGCAGGCCGCTTGTTCCCAAGTCAGCCCCAATTTTGCAAGTGTTTTTTCAGCGGCTGGGCGTTTGTCTTCGGTGTTCAAGTGAATGTGCGTTAAGCCCAATGCTTTGAGGCGCGCGCGAAGCGGTATCGAATCACGCCCTGAAATCACAACCGGCGTGATACCTGCTTTTTGCAACAACTTGATGCCAAAGCCATCTAAGGTGCTGAAGCGTTTGATGGTTTCGCCCTGCTCGGTAAACAGCAAACCGCCATCGGTCATCACGCCGTCAACGTCAAAAAAGACGACTTTGATAGCTTGTGCCTTTAAAAGCAGTTCGGGTGAGAATCGTACGGTTTTCATGGGTGGAAAGCTTGCTTCAAATCACTTTAGCGCGCATCAAATCGCCAATATGCACAATGCCACACAGTTTGCTATCAGCATCCGTCACCAAAACGGAGGTGATGCTGTGCAACTCCATCAGTTCTGCCGTGGCAACAGCCAGTTCAGTGGCTTTGACGGTTCGCGGCGCGCCATGCATCACATCGGCCGCCACGAGATGGCGTAAATCAACGCCTTTTTCAATCAAGCGCCGCAAATCACCGTCTGTAAAAATGCCAATCACTTGGTCTTGCGCATCCACAATCGCTGAAGCACCGACAGATTTGGCACTCATTTGCCGCATCAAGTCGTTGAAAGAAGCGTTGGCAAGCACTTTGGGCACATCGTTGCCTGAACGCATGACGTCGCTGACGTGCGTCAACAATTTGCGACCCAAAGAGCCACCAGGGTGTGAACGGGCAAAGTCTTCGGCTTTGAAACCGCGTGCATCTAGCAGCGAAACAGCAAGCGCGTCACCCAAGGCGAGCTGCGCTGTTGTGCTGGCTGTCGGTGCTAAATTGAGCGGGCAAGCTTCTTTGGCCACACTGCTGTTTAATAAAATGGTCGCATGTTGCGCCAAAGTAGACGTCAAGCCGCCCGTCATGGCAATCAACGGAACGCCTTGGCGCTTAAGCATTGGCAAGATCACATTGAGCTCGGCTGATTCACCGCTGTTCGATATCGCCACCACCAGATCGACAGATTTGATCATGCCCAAGTCACCGTGACTGGCCTCGGCTGGGTGTACAAACATGGCGGGTGTACCGGTAGAGGCCAAAGTGGCCGCAATTTTTCGCCCCACATGCCCACTTTTACCCATGCCCATCACCACCACGCGGCCACGTACCGCCAATATTGCTTTCACTGCAGCAACAAATTGTTGATCAATCCGTGTTTTCAGTCCAAGCACGGCTGCAGCTTCAATGTCCAACGTTTCTAGCGCTAGGCGAATGGTTTTTTCAGCGTCAAATGTCATCCGGTAATTTTATCGACTAATGGGCGGCAACTCGGTTCTCTTCTTATGCCGAGAGAATAAGGCAAGTCTAAGCTAATATAGACGCATGACCTCGCTAGAACTCACCCTGCTCTACCTTTTTGCTGCGGTATTGGGTGTGATCGTGTGCCGCACCTTCAAATTGCCACCCATGCTGGGCTATTTGGCGGTAGGTGTGGTTATCGGACCGAATATGCTGGCGCTCGCAAAAAATACGCAGGGCATACAGCATTTGGCTGAATTCGGGGTCGTTTTTTTGATGTTTGCGATTGGGTTGGAGTTTAATTTGCCTAAATTGCGCACCATGCGGCGGCATGTGTTTGGCCTAGGCTTGTTACAAGTGGTCTGCACCATGTTGGCGGTTACTGCTGTTTCTTTGATGCTCACCAAATATTTACCGGTAGCGTGGCGCTTGTCTTGGCAGGCGGCGTTAGCGCTTTCTGGCGCTTTGGCCATGAGCAGCACGGCCATTTTGGTCAAGTTAATGACAGAGCGGCTGGAGATGGATTCTGAGCATGGCAAGCGCGTCATGGGAGTGCTTTTGTTTCAAGACTTGGCAGTCGTCCCGCTGCTGGTGTTGATTCCGGCGCTTGGCGCATCGGATGAAAATTTATTTGTTGCTTTGGCTATCGCAGGCTTGAAAGCTGCCGTCTTAATCACGGTGCTGCTGGTGGGGGGGCAACGCATCATGCGTATGTGGTTGACCTTGGTGGCAAGGCGCAAAAGTGACGAGCTTTTCATCTTAAACTTGTTATTGATAACGCTTGGCTTGGCTTGGTTGACCGAGTTGGCTGGCTTGTCACTGGCCTTGGGTGCATTTATTGCAGGCATGTTGATTTCAGAAACCGAATTCAAACACCAAGTTGAAACGGATATTCGGCCATTTCATGATGTGCTACTCGGTTTGTTCTTTATCACCATCGGCATGATGCTGAATTGGCGCTTGGTGTGGGAGCGTTGGCCGTTGGTTCTGCTGTTGGTTGTTGTTCCTGTGTTGTTCAAACTAGCTTTAGTTACCTTGCTGGCACGAGGTTTTGGGGCAACCACTGGCGTTTCAATGCGCACAGGCATTTACTTGGCGCAAGCGGGCGAGTTTGGTTTTGTGCTGTTGAGCTTGGCGCAGGAGCACGAATTGGTACCGCGTGCCTTGCTGAATCCTATTTTGGCCAGCATGGTGTTGTCGATGCTAGCAACGCCGTTTTTGGTGATGTTCAGCAACAAAATCGTGATGAAATTGGTCAGCAGCGATTGGCTGCAGCAGTCGCTGCAAATGACAGGCATTGCCCGCAAAGCCATGGGCGCGAACAAGCACGTGATCATTTGTGGCTATGGTCGTTGCGGGCAAAATTTAGCACGTCTTCTCACCTCAGAAAAAATACCCTACATTGCGTTAGATCTTGACCCAGACCGTGTTCATCAAGCCGCTGCCGCCGGCGATAAAGTGGTTTATGGTGACGCCGTCCGTTTGCAGGCGCTGATGGCTGCAGGCTTGGCGCGAGCCAGCGCCGTTGTGGTGACGTATTTAGACACACCGAGCGCCATGAAAGTGTTGGCCAATATTCGTGGGCATGCGCCGCACGTCCCCATCATTGTTCGAACCGTAGACGACCATGACATCGAAAAGCTACAACTGGCAGGTGCAACCGAAGTCGTGCCAGAAGCCATTGAAGGCAGCTTGATGTTGGCCAGCCATGCGTTGGCGCTGGTCGGTGTGCCGATGCGTCGCGTTATTCGCGTCGTGCAAGACCAACGTGATGCGCGCTACAACTTGCTGCGAGGTTATTTTCATGGCAACGACGACGATACAGCGGATGAGCTGGACAGTGCCCGCTTAAGTTCTGTCACTTTGACGGAGGGAGACAAAGCGGTTGACAAGCAATTCCTGCACGCCGTGAATGCACTGAAAAATGTACAAGTTATCAGCCTAAAACGCAAAAAGGGGCAACAAGTGACCTTGAGCGATGCCCATAAATTTGCAGATGCGGACTCGCTGCTAGAGGCAGGCGACACCCTGGTGCTTTCTGGCAAACCTGAAGCGTTGGACTTGGCTGAAAAACAATTGATAAACGGTTGGTGAGCGGCTGATGATGCATCAAAATACAGAACAGCTACCGTTGCCTAAGGTCTTGTGGGCCTTGTTGTTTGGCAATTTCGTGATTGGAACGGGCGTCATGATTGTGCCCGGAACACTCAGCGTCATCAGTCAGTCATTACATGTGCCGGTTGCAACCGCTGGGCAGCTCATTTCTGCGGGCGCCCTGTTGATGTGCATAGGTGCACCTCTGTTTGCATCAATCGTAGCCGGCTGGGACAGAAGGCGCTTGTTGGCGTTGTCCATGCTGTGGTACGCGGTGCTGCATGCTTTGTGTGCGCTCATGCCCGATTTTTCAAGTCTTCTCATCGTGCGGGTGCTGACGATGATTTCGCCTGCCATCTTTACACCCCAAGCCGCGGCCTGCGTTGGCTTGCTGGTGCCTGAAAACCAACGCGGCCGTGCCATCACATTCGTGTTTTTAGGCTGGTCAGTGGCCTCGGTTGTTGGCATGCCCGTGGGTGCGTATTTGGGGGGTGCTTTGGGCTGGCAAAGTGCATTTTTACTGGTGGCCGCGCTCGGTTTGATCAGCGCGGTCTGGGTGTGGCGTGCCATGCCGGATGGTGTGAAGCCACCTGCTTTGTCGCGTGCAGCTTGGGCTGCGACACTGCAATCTCCTGCCTTGATGACTTGTGTTTTGGTGACAACGCTGTATGCCGCAGGTCAATTCGTGTTGTTTGCGTATTTGGCGCCTTATTACAACGCTAAACTGGCTATTTCGCCTTTGCAGCTCAGTGCCTTGTTTATGTGGTTTGGTGCTTTGGGGCTGATCGGTAATATTTGGATGTCACGCCATGTCGATCGCTTGGGTGCACCGCGCATGGTTTGGATGGGGATATGTGGCATGATTTTGAGTATGGCCATTTGGCCCTTGGGTACATCTTTGTTTTTGGCCGCCATCGTTACCGCACCTTGGGCTATCAGCATCTTTGCAACAAATTCAGCGCAACAAGCACGATTGGTCGGCTTTGCACCTGCTTTGGCGAGCGGATCCGTGGCGCTGAACACGTCGGCCATGTACGCGGGACAAGCCATTGGTACGGCCCTTGGTGGTTTACTCATCAGCACGGGCCGAATGGATGATCTGCACTGGTACGGTTTTGTCGTGCTCGTATTGGCATTGGCTGCCAGTCTTTGGGCCACGCATCTGTCCAACCGACTAAAAAGCACCACGGATTGAACAATCACTAAACTAGCCAATTAGCCAGCAAAATTGATAGCCAACAGACAATTACTTTTGGGAGAACAGATGACCACACCAACATTCAACATGGACAGCCAATGGTTGCCATTCACACCCAACCGCAGCTTTAAAGACGACCCGCGCATATTCACTGCTGCAAGCGGCGCGTACTTCACCACCCATGACGGCCGCCAAGTGCTTGATGGCATTTCTAGTTTGTGGTGTGTGAGTGCGGGGCACAACGTCAAGCCCATCAACGAAGCGATTAAAAAACAACTGGACACCCTGGGTTACGCCACCGCCTTCCAAGCCAGCAACCCCAAAGCTTTTGAGGCCGCAGAGATGATTGCCGCCATGGCGCCGGGTGATTTGAACAAAGTGCTGTTTTGCAACTCAGGCTCTGAGGCGGCAGATACCTCGCTCAAACTTGCTTTGGCCTACCACCGCGCACGTGGTGAAGGCCATCGCAATGTGTTCATCGGGCGTGAACGTGGCTACCACGGCGTCGGGTTTGGCGGCATGAGCGTGGGTGGCATTCCTGCCAACCGCAAAGCCTTTGGCGCGACTTTGCTGCCACGTGTCGACCATATGCGGTTTATCCATGACCCAGTGAACCATGCCTATATCAACGGCGTTGAGCCGCAATGGCAAGAAGATATTTTGGCGGAATTGGAAAACCGCATCTTGCCCCTGCACGACCCCAGCAACGTTGCTGCTGTGATTGTCGAACCTGTTGCGGGCTCGGCAGGCTGGTACTTGCCGCCGCAAGGCTATTTGAAGCGTTTGCGCGACATTTGCGACAAGCACGGTATTTTGTTGATTTTTGACGAAGTCATCACGGGTTTCGGGCGTTTGGGCACCAACTTCGCGTCAGATTATTACGGTGTTGTGCCCGATATGCTTAATTTTGCCAAGGCGGTGACGAACGGCGTTATCCCGCTAGGCGGCGTGATTTGTCGTGACCATCTGTACAACGCCATCATGCAGGCCAACGACAAAGCGCCAGAGCATGTGATTGAGTTTTTTCATGGTTATACCTACTCAGGCCACCCCGTTGCCTGTGCAGCGGCAATAGCCACGTTGACGCACTTCAAATCTGAGGATTTGTTTGCCCGCGCCGGCAGCATGGGGAAAGTGCTGGGTGATGCGATGCACAGCGCCCTCACAGGTTTGCCGACGGTGGTTGGTATTCGCACCCTGGGGCTTGCGGGCGCGGTGGAGCTGACAAGCATCGCCGGTTTGCCAGGAAAGCGTGCCTATGACATTTTTATGGCATGCTTCCACAAAGGCGTTTTGGTACGCCCTGCCGGCGAGAACTTGGTGCTGGCACCGCCATTTATTGTGGACCAAGCGCAGATTGATGTGATGGTTGGTGTTTTGACAGACGCCATTAAAAAGCACGCTTGAAAATAAAAAAAGCACGTTGAAGCGTGCTTTTTTGGAGTTTTTGAGTGCGATTGAACTTGATTTTCAGTGCTTTATTCAGTGCATGAGGACTGGGTTGTGCGCTAACTCGGCGTAGCCATCCAGCGTGTCTTCCACTTCTTCTTGGGTGGGGGTGTTTACTTGCCAAGCCGTTATTTGTTGCTGAAACAACTCAGCCCATGAGCCGTCTAAATACACTTCTTTGCCCGAGCGCTTATCCACAATCTCAAAACCGTGGCGCGCCAGGACGGGTTTTTTGATTTCAGTGGTATCCAGCGTAGTGCCTTCTCCATCCAATTGCATATGGACGACCACGAATGACTCCGAGTCATACAGCATCTGCATTGCCGAATTTTTGAGCAACTGTGAGAAAGCGGTTTGGATCAACATATATCTCCTATTGTCACCTTATCTAACAACGTTGGAAGCTATTTCAAGGCTGACACAGGATAAAAAAACAGGTAAAAATACCCAAAATGACACAAAAAAGCTGGAAAGTAGCTTTTGCAGATCAGCGCGGTAGACTGTTTGGGATGGTTTCGACGCCTTGCCAAACCACATCAACATAGTCGCCATTGGTTTCAGTGAACCTAAAGCGGGCTGGTAAATAGTTCATGGACGACGCAAACCACAGCTCAATCTTTTGATCAAATTCACGTCTCGGGTTGCGTGTTAACCTCAGCGCAATTTGCGAACCAGACTCTAAATTCAAAGTTTCAGGTTCGTTAACGGTAAATAACCAAGGTTCTGCTTCGGTCGCACTGACCGTTTGTAAGCTAAATGTGTTGCCTGGAGGGTACAGTTTGGGGTCTGCTGCCAACATGCCTGCAATTTGCCAAATCACACTGATACGGTCTTGCGCGCCCGCAAGCAGCGCCGCCTCTGGGGTGTTGGCACTGAAGATGATTTTGCCTTGTACCCTGTCAAAGTGAGCGGCCACTTCGCTTTTGCGGTAGCGTTTGTCTGAAAAACGCTCTGGCAACAAGCCCGTGGGCGACATCAAACCCGTGCTGCCCCATTTAAAAACATCGATGAACAGCAACGATGCTGTCAAGCCAAGCGCGTATTTTTCACCATCTTGCTGCCAATTCACCAACGCTTTGCCTTGGTTGGAAGTGCTACTTTTGGTGAATATGACTTTGTAAGTATGCAAGCCTGAATTCATTGCGGTGAAAGCAGGTAGGGGTAAACCTGTTTCGCTTGAAGTGACTGAGGGCGTCGCTTGAGCGGGCTCTGTCGCAGTCGGCGCAGTTTCTACCACGGCTGGCAGCTGCACCTGTGGTTCAGGGTTGGAAGTCGTTGGTAGGTCCGGCGCAGGCAGCGTCGCAGCTGTCTCTAGGGGAACGGGTAACAGTGCTGGCGCAGGTTTGGGTGCTGCTGTTGGCGGTGTCATTGGCGGCGTTAAAGACGTTCGTTTGGATTTTTGCGTCTTGGGTGGTATGACAACTTCTGGCGTTTTCTCGACAACAAGGGGCGGCGGCAATTCAACCATTCGTGTCGTGAAAGCTGTTGTTCCAACTGTTTTTTTAATGCTGAACTGACCAGCAGCTGAAGATATGATTGCCAAGTGTGCTATCAAAACAATAACAAACAGCGCCACTAAAAGCGCCAGCCAATGCTTTGTTTGTAAGGGTTTTAGTTGCGCCATAGCTAGAGGATATTACAATTCCGCTATGAAACTCGCAACCTACAAAGACGGCTCGCGCGATGGCCAACTCATCGTCGTCTCGCGTGATTTAAGCCACGCCCAATATGCTACTGGCATTGCCAGCCGTCTGCAGCAGGCGCTGGACGACTGGAACTTCATCAGCCCGCAGCTGCAAGACGTGTCTGACGCGCTCAACAGCGGCCAAAGCAGCCGGATGCGGCACGCCTTCCCGTTTGATCCCAAGCAATGCATGGCCCCGCTGCCCCGCGCCTACCAGTGGGCAGACGGCTCGGCGTATTTGAACCATGTTGAATTAGTGCGCAAAGCACGCAACTCCGAAGTGCCCGCCAGCTTCTACCAAGACCCGCTGATGTACCAAGGCGGCAGCGACGACTTCATCGGCCCGTGTGACGACATTGTGTGCGTGTCGGAAGCCTTTGGCATCGATTTCGAGTCTGAAGTCGCCGTCATCACCGGCGACGTCAAAATGGGCAGCACGCCAGAGCAGGCCTTGGACAGCATTCGCTTGGTCATGTTGGCGAACGACGTGAGCTTGCGCAACTTGATTCCGGACGAACTCGCCAAAGGCTTCGGCTTCGTGCAAAGCAAACCCGCCACCGCCTTCAGCCCAGTGGCCGTGACTTTGGACGAATTAAACGACTCGTGGGACAAAGGTCGCCTGAACATGACCGTGCAAAGCACTTGGAACGGCCGCAAAGTCGGCATGTGCGAAGCAGGGCCAGAAATGACGTTTCACTTCGGCCAGCTCATCGCCCACCTGTGCAAAACGCGCAACGTGCGCGCTGGCAGCGTCATTGGCTCAGGCACGGTCAGCAACAAGGGCGTGGCATCAAAACCAGGCAAAGATGGCACAACCCGCATCGACTGGCCCAAGGGCTACAGCTGCATCGCTGAAAAGCGCTGCATAGAAACCATTCAAGACGGTCAGCCGACGACCGAATTCATGAAATTTGGCGACACCATCCGCATCGAAGCCAAAGGCAAAGACGGTGCCAGCGTGTTTGGTGCGATTGAGCAGGGCGTGGTGCAGGCGGTCAGCTTACAAACCGTGACTTAACTCACACAACCTCAATATGCTTCATGAAATGAAGTAAATATTAAGGGGGGGGTAACCGTTTTGCGCTCAAGTGCGTCTACTATTCAGGCATTATTTACATTTGATTGCCAGAAACTCCAATGCCGCTTAGCCTTAAACCTTCCTATTCCTCGCTTTTAAAGACCGCATCACTCATTGTTCTATTAGTTGGCACAACTTTATCCCTCACCGGCTGCGGCACATTAACCGGCATCCCCGCCCATGGCGGCGGTAAACGCTTTGCGACAGAGCAGCGTTTGGTCTCAGCCAGCATACGCTCTGCCCTCAAAGACATTGATGTCACCCCCTTAAAAGGCAAACGCGCCGCCTTGGTGTTTGACATCGTGGCCGACGAAGGCGGCGGCAACATGTCGGGTGGGCGTATCAACCCAGGCTTGTTATTTAGTATGGGCGCAATGATGAGTCCGGTCACCTCTACCAGCAGTGCCTTTCAAATCTTCAATCTAGCCGAAGGCGGCAGTAACTATAGCAACACAGGTGGTGGCTCAAGCTCTAACGCGGTTACAACCACAGTCACCAACGGCACAGGTTCAAACTCGGGCACATCTAACGGTACAAATACTGGTTCTGGCACAAGTACGGGTACAAATACGGGAACTTCGACGGGTTCAGGCACAAACACCTCGACTGGCACGAGTAGTGGCACAAACACCAATACGGGCACAAGTAGCGGAACGAACACCAACACAGGGACAAACAACAGTTCAGGCACCAATACCGCTACAACTGGTGGTACAACAACAGATGGATCGTTCACCCAAACAGGCGGTAGCTCTGGTAGCGGCACCAATACAGGTACAAGCAGCGGTTCGGGCACAAATACCGGTACAAACAGCAACACGGGCTCCAACACCAGCACTGGCACGACCGCAGGAACAAACACGGGCTCAAACACCAGCTCTGGTACGAATACGGGCACGAACAGCGGCTCAAACAGCAACAACAGCACTGCTACATCCAGCCAAAGTGGCGGCGGTAGTAACAACAGCAGCACTTCAGGCGCTTACAGCACCAACCGTCAAGCCCTAAGTCCAACAGCCACAGGCACGACCAGCCAAACCGAAGGCAAGTATTCTGACAGAAGCATGAGCCTGGCTTACAAAGGCCTAGGCGAATACCAAAACATGGCCGTGCCCAAGTCTGACGCGACTTTGCTCATGGGTTTGGTACGCAATTACCTCTTATTCAGTGGTATCACCCCTACTGTACCGACTGACCCGAAAGCCGATGTCCTGATTTACGTCACAGTAGACGTATTCGGCACAGTCCGCAGCCGCTTTGACGCTTTGGCCTACAACAACGAAACCGTCAAAGCCGAAACCAGCTTTGAGATCAGCGCCTTCGACAAAGAAGGCAAGATGATCATGCGCCCCACCGTGGCCAACCGCGAAGCCCAATACCGTGAGC
>JAYUCJ010000246.1:0-1041 GCA_043740415.1 Polaromonas sp.
ACATAACCATCAAAGTCAGCGGTGATGGGTCGTAGCAACACCTGTTCATCAGCAAAGCATTCGGCAATCGTGCGACTACGTTGCGTGGGGTGACTGCGCTCGGCTAATTCTTTGCAGCGGGTAGCGAGCCATTCGTTTAACTCAACAAATGAGGCAAAGCGCGCTAATGGGGTGAATAGCCATTCACGGATATTGCCGACTTGATTCTCTACTTGGCCCATCGAACAGCCAGAGACTGGCGTACAGGCGACGGGTTCAAACAAATAATGATTGGCCATGGTTAAGAAACGACGATTAAATTGACGTTCTTTACCTGCGTACACGGTGTCTACGACGGCCTTGAGGTTGTCGTAAATGAGGCGTGCAGGCACGCCACCAAAGAATTGAAACGCGCGCACATGAGCCTCTAGCACCATTTCCTGTATTTCTCTGGGATAGGCTACGACAAACATTTGGCGGCTGTAAGCCATGCGGAAATGGGCTACTTTAATCTTCTGCATGACGCCGCCCAGTTCTACTTCTTCTTGGCTCCAGTCAAACTGGCAGGCATCGCCTGGCAGGAATAGCAGCGGTACGAATGCATCGTTCAGCTTTGGGCTTTGGTTCTTAGATTTCCAGCGCCGTGCGAAACGCCTTACGCTGTCAGGAGCGCCACTGTAACCGATGGCTTGCAGCCCTTCAAAAAGCCGTTGCCCACTACGGCGGCGTGACTTTGCAAGTTTGGAGTCCTCAACAAGCCATTGGGTGAGCTGTGCTTCAAATGCGCCTAGCTTAGGCGCTGATGGTTGTACTCGTTGGTACTTGGGTTCATCCACTGTAAGAAGGTGCTTGCGCACAGTGGGACGAGAGAGCCCCATGTCTTTGGCTATTTCTGTGATGGTTTGCTTTTGTACTAAATGATGCCTACGTATTTCATAAATCATATCCATGTAAAACACTCCAGATACCCCCAGTTAAAATACTGGATGGTGACATACTGAGGTGGAAACTATTGGACGCCGTTTCCACCTCTAATCTGGAAAGTATTGCACGCCGATTAAC
>JAYUCJ010000247.1:0-1040 GCA_043740415.1 Polaromonas sp.
TGATTTGAAATTAGCCACGGACAAAAACTGCATGGCTTGTCATTCTGTTGAAAAGAAAGTCGTCGGCCCAGGCTACAAAGACATTGCAGCCAAATACGCAGCTCAAAAAGACGCTGTTGACATGCTGGCTGGCAAAATTCAAAAAGGCGGCGCTGGCGTTTGGGGTCCTATTCCTATGCCTGCCAATGCACAAGTCAACGCTGCTGAAGCCAAGACTTTGGCCGCTTGGGTCATGTCTTTGAAATGATCTTCAAGTAAATTTGCTCTTGCTCTCGCGCCTTCGTAGTCCAAGCAAATCCATCAGCAAACTTAAGCGCCTGGTCGCTTAATCGGGCTCTCAATTCAGCGTTGTCCACAATACTCTGCAGCAATTGTGACAACGCTGTTGCATTTTCAGGATCATCCAAAATCAAGGCATTTAACCCATCGGTTAACAAACCGGCAATGCCGCAGTACTTCTCGCGGCTCACCACCACAGGCACACCGTACGACATCGCCTCCAACACCACCATCGCAAACGTGTCTTCCAGCGTGGGATGCGCCAAGCAATCGGCGGCTTGGTAGACCTGTTCAACGCCATTAACAGCGCCCAGAAAGCGAACGCGCTGGCCGATGCCGAGTTTTTCGGTTTGCGTTTGGTACAAAGCTACTTGTTCAGCATTCCCCACAACAAGCAAATTAACATGCGTTGGCAAGGCTTGAAGTGCCAACAAAAGCGTTGGCAAACCCTTAATGTCGTAGCGATTTCCCACAAAAGCAATGGTGAAACCATCCTCGGGTACACCCAATGATCGTTTGGCTGAAGCTTTATCGACATTTTGCCCAGCTTTTACAACGCCAGGTGTAATCACCACCAAAGCGTTACCGCTGTTCGGGTAAGCCGAATTAAAAATACCCCGCAAACTCGGCGACGTCACGACGATGTGCCGATGTGCTTGCTTGGCAAATCGGCCTCGCTCTAAAGCCAAATAAGCCAGCAAGCGCGGGCTGGTGAGCACTTTTAGCCGTGCGCAGACTTTAGCCCACCCCGCTTTGCCGTT
>JAYUCJ010000248.1:0-2737 GCA_043740415.1 Polaromonas sp.
GTTTGTCCAGCTTGATATAGAGCTTGACGGCTCGAATTCGATCTTCGTATGTATACATGAACTACCTCCAAGTAGTCCAAGTTATTGTCCGCACCTCCCATCTTTGCATCCAAATTTGACCCCACCTAAAGCCGTTTAAAGCCATGCATTTGGGCTGTGGATAAGTTTAATCGATGGCTAGCTTGTTTTGAGTTTCTCCTTCATCATCATCAACGGTTACTTTTGATTTTGACTTTGCTTTTAGTGTTGCTTCACTTGTCGATTTGACTTTGCCGCTGGACTGCTTGAACCGCCAGCTTTGGTTTCCTGTCTCCACAATATGGCAGTGATGGGTGAGCCGATCAAGCAACGCTGTCGTCATCTTGGCGTCCCCAAAGACCTGTGCCCATTCGGCAAAGCCCAGGTTAGTCGTAATAACCACACTGGTGCGCTCATACAACTTGGACAGCAGGTGAAACAAGAGCGCCCCGCCTGTCTGGCTAAAGGGCAGATAGCCCAATTCATCCAAGATCACCAGATCGACGTACATCAGCCTGAGCGCCATCTGCCCAGCCTTGCCGTGTGCCTTCTCCTGCTCCAGCGCATTGACCAGTTCCACTGTCGAGAAGAAGCGCACCCGCTTGCCATGCTTTTGGATAGCTTCGACCCCGATGGCAGTCGCCAAATGGGTCTTGCCTGTACCGGGTCCACCAATGAACACGGCGTTGTGATTTACATCGGTAAATTTACCGCTGTGCAGCGTGCGCACCAAGGTTTCATCAACTTGGGCTTGATCAAACTCAAACCCTGCCAAATCTCGATGGGCTGGAAACCGCGCCGCACCCATCTGGTACGCCGTAGAGCGCACCGAACGATCCGCTGATTCGCTCAGAATGAGCTGATGCATAAAGCTGTCAGGCGTGAAGTCGGTATGCCGTGCTTGCGCTGCCACGTCTGGGTGGTTGGCCGCCATGCCGTGTAGTTTGAGGGATTTGAGGCCTGCAATGATGTGTGTACTCATGTGTGTCACCTTGTTTGGATATTTGAATGGTTTAAATTGCGCAGATCGTCATAGCGATCCACATTGGCCAGTGGCTCTTGCGCCAGTTTGAGCGGCAAACAGGCCGCCAGTTGAAGCGCCATCGCTTCACCCAAGGTTTGCAGATGGGCATCAGGTGTTTGGCTCTTGAGCCGAGCCAGGATGTTCAGGACATGCTCACCGCTGGGTTTGTCCGTCTCCAGTGCCAGTTCCACCGCCACCAATACCGCTTCCAAACCATGCACGGGCACCGCTGCGAGTACCTGCGCCATGACCGAGTCGCCGCCGCTGCGGCGCAGCAAGATGGTTTGCAGCTGACGCAGTGATGTGGGTAAAGTCTCAAATGGTGCACCATTACGCAAACCTCCGGGTTTGCGCTCCACCAAGCTGATGTAATGCATCCAGTCGTAGAAGGTTTGATCACGCTCGAAGCAACGGCTGTGGCTGGCAACAAAGCTGCCCTCAGCGACTACGGCGATACGGTCATGGTAAACACGCACACTCAAGGCGCTATTGGCATGCTCGGTCGGGACGCTGTAGCGGTTGCGCTCCAGATGGATCAAACTGGTGCTGGACACCCGAGCCAGCAGTTCGACGTAGCCGTCAAAGGGGCGTGGCACCGGCATGAGCTGGGTTTGCTCGTCTTGCAAGGCATCCGCAACCTTCATGGCGGGGTAGTCTGGGTGGTTGAGTTCGCTCCAGGCCTGTTTGCATTGCACCGCCA
This sequence comes from Polaromonas sp., assembly GCA_043740415.1. Classification (GTDB taxonomy): domain Bacteria; phylum Pseudomonadota; class Gammaproteobacteria; order Burkholderiales; family Burkholderiaceae_C; genus Aalborgiella. The sequence goes on from JAYUCJ010000248.1 coordinate 1,743, forward strand.
GCCAGTCGTTGAGCTGCGCCCAATCCGTCCAGCGTTTGTCTTTGGCGCGGTACCAGATGCTGGCGCGGCGGTCGCGCACGTTCTTCTCGACGATGCCCTTCTCCCAGCCACTGGCCACATTGCAGAATTCCGGTTCAAACAAATAGTGGCCGGTCATGGCCTCAAAGCGGCTGTTGATCTTGCGCTTCTTGCCCTGTAACACCCGATCGACGGCGGTCTTCATGTTGTCATAGATGCCTCTTTGTGGCACGCCACCTAAAGCGGCAAAGGCTTTGGCGTGCGCGTCAAACAGCATCTCGTGACCCTGGGACGGGTAGGCGGTGAGCCAGAAGGCGCGGCTGGCGCACAGTTTGGTGTGCGCCAGTTCAACCCGCTTGCGCACACCACCGATGAAGGTGTACTCGGTGCTCCAGTCGAACTGGAAGGCATCGCCGTGTTTGAATTTCAGGGGAATGAAGGCGGCTTTGGCGCTAGCAAAGCCTTCTCGAATCTTCCACAGCCGGGCGTAAGCGCAGACTCTGGCGTAGCTGCCCGTATAACCCATGTCGCACAGTTCCTGCCACATGTGCAGTTTGCTGCGCCTCTCGCGTTTACCCCGACCACTGTCGGCTTTGAGCCAGCGGTCTAGGGTTTCGATGTAAGCATCGAGTTTGGTGACGATGACGCGTGGCGCGTATTTGGGCTCGACCACATCGGGTTCGCGCAACCACGATCGCACCGTGTTGCGCGCCAAGCCTGTTTGACGGCTGATTTCTTTGATGGACTGTTTGTCACGATGGTACAAACGCCGGATCTTTGCTAAGGTTCCCACTTTGATCACTCCTGTCTCCTGTGCATAACTACTACGCACAGTGTTTCTAACAGGGGTCAAATTTGAATGAAAATTAATGGCCTAAAGGGAGGTGCGGACAATAACTTGGACTACTTGGAGGTAGTTCATGTATACATACGAAGATCGAATTCGAGCCGTCAAGCTCTATATCAAGCTGGACAAA
>JAYUCJ010000249.1:0-1038 GCA_043740415.1 Polaromonas sp.
CTTGGCATTGGTCGAGGGTGATGCCGCGCCGACTCCCAGGTAGATGGTCTTGGCGGCCGAGATGTGCGGCAACTGGGCCAGCGTGACGCCGCTGGTGTAGCCGCCGATCAGCACGTCAACCTTCTCGTCGGCGGTCAGCTTCTTGATTGCGCTGATGCCGGTCTCGGGGTTCTCCGTCTCGTCGGCGACCACCATCTCAAGTTTTCGGCCGAGCACGCCACCCTTGGCGTTAATGTCGTCGACCGCCATTTTCAGCGCGTCCTGCGTGTCGCGTCCGACCTGCAATTGCATCGCGGTGGGAACGCCGATGCGGATCGGCTTCGTTTGCGCGACCGCCGGCGCAGCGGCGAGTCCGGCAGCGACGCAGACTGCGGAGAAAAGAACACTAAACTTCTTCATAAGGTCTCCTTTGTGTTTTCTTGCTTGACGAACAACCAGTGGTAGTCCTGCTGGTCGTCCTTGCCGTCCTGCTAATGGCCAGCGTTGCCTACCCGGATTTAGCCAAGCATTTGATCAGCATAAAGGCTAACTCCGCATGGCGTTCCTGCAAGTCGGTGCAAACCCTAAACGAATCTCAGCGTCTATGCGGTATAGCCAGTGGAAGAAAGCGGTCAACTGGCGTTTCTAGGTTCAATGCCCAGAACCGTGTTGGGCAGTGCTGGTGCCGGTCTTGTAGTGCAATATTTCGATGGGCCATAGGGTCAGGTCGCAATACGTTGAGTGAGCGGGTCGCGACAAGCAGTTTGCTAGGCACGTGGCTTGGATTCGGTGAGGGTTGTGGCTTGCTACATAGTTAGTAGCTAGTAACGCCCGTATCCATGGCGATAGCGACCTAAATAATGCCTGAAAGTTGTGTTTTTGAAGCCGGAAAACGTCAAAACCGGCCGTGCGGCGGTAAAACACCGATTTTGCGACCTTGTGGACCCAAAAACTTGAACGAAAATGCCTGCAAGCCCAATGAAATCATGGGTAGTAAGCTACTTTATTTGTAGCAACTTTATGCCGCCTCCGCTGTCAGCAAGCGCTTGAGCGCGATCT
>JAYUCJ010000250.1:0-6934 GCA_043740415.1 Polaromonas sp.
CGCCGCCACGGCATCAAATTGCGCAACGCGGCCAGCTTTGGCCTGTTTGGCCATGTGCGCCTGGGCGTGTTGCCGCCCACCGCACAGGATGCACTGGCCCTTGCTTTGACTTAACTTGCATCGCACACAAGCGCCGGGACAACTCCCGGCACCCTGTAAATTCAGGGACCGACATGACAGCGGCGGTGCTTTGGCACATCTGCATCGGTAAGGGAGGCGGAAATAGCCAATGTGCCGCGCCCAGCACGCTTGTCCTCTACGGACTTCAATTTCACCGCTCACCATGAACACTGCCTTATCCAATACTGCCAATACCGCTCTACCCACACTCTGTGACATCAGCCATCCAGCCCAGACCCAAGCGCTGCAAAGCAAGCTGGATCAAAAAACCAAGCCACTCGGCTCACTCGGCCAACTCGAATCGCTGGCCCTGCAGGTGGGCCAGATTTTGGGCACCGAGTCGCCCGTGCTGCAGCAGCCGCAACTGGTGGTGTTTGCCGGGGACCATGGCCTGGCGGCGCGTGGCGTGTCGGCCTACCCGAGTGACGTGACCTGGCAGATGGTGGAGAACTTTATTGCGGGCGGCGCTTGCGTCAGCGTGCTGGCGAAGGCCAACAACATCGCTTTGAACGTGGTGGACTGTGGCGTGAAGCACGCGTTTTTGGACGCCGCTCAAACCCCGCGAGCCGGTTTATTGAGTGCGAAGATTGCCAATGGCACGGCAGATTCATCCGCCGCCGCCGCCATGACCGCCGCCCAATGCCAGCAGGCGATTGAAAACGGCATGGCGATTGTCAAAAATCTGCCGGGCAACGCCATTTTGCTGGGCGAAATGGGCATCGGCAACACCTCGGCAGCATCCTTGATTTTGTCACGGCTGCAAGGCTTGGACATTGCCGACTGCACGGGCGCAGGCACAGGTTTGGACGGTGCAGGCATTGACCGCAAGACGGCTGTGCTGCGCGAGGTGCTGGCGTTTCATGCGGGTGTGACTGCGCCTTTGGACGTGCTGGCCGTGTTTGGCGGCTTTGAAATGGCGACCATGCTGGGCGCGGTGTTCCAAGCAGCGGCAGAGCGCCGCGTCATCGTGGTGGACGGTTTTATCACCTCGGCGGTGATTTTGGTCGCCAACGCTTTGCAGCCCGCTGTGCTGCAGCGCTGCGTGTTTGCCCACCGCTCGGGTGAGCGTGGGCATGGGCTGATGTTGGAGGAATTGAACGCAAAACCGCTGCTAGATATGGGTTTGCGTCTGGGCGAAGGCTCAGGCGCAGCGCTGGCCTGGCCGTTGTTGGTGGCGGCTTGCACGGTGCTGCGGGACATGGCGAGTTTTGAGTCGGCTGGGGTGTCGGAAAAATCAGTGTAAATTCTGATTCACATGCAATTCATCCGCCATTACTTATTAGCCGTCCAATTCTTCACCCGCATCCCCGTCACGGGGCGGTTGGCGGCTTGGGTGGGGTACAGCCCGCAGATGTTGCGTGCCAGTGCGGCGCATTTTCCGGGGGTGGGGGTGTTGGTCGGGGCGTTGGTCGCAGGTTTTACTTATGTGTTGTTGGCCGTGCTGCCCTACAGTATTCACGGCTCGATGTTGACAACGCTCGTACCCGCCGTTCTTGGCACGGTTTTCAGCGTGATGCTGACGGGCGCGTTTCATGAGGACGGTTTGGCTGACGTGGCTGACGGCTTAGGCGGCAGCCAAAACCGCGAACGCGCTTTGGACATCATGAAAGACTCCCGCGTGGGCGCGTTTGGGGCGATTGCTTTGGTGCTTATTTTGCTCAGCAAAGTGTCGTTACTGGCCATGATCGGTGACGTCAATCCTGCTGTCATGGTCCTGGGCATCTTCCTTGCGCACATCGTCTCTCGCACCTTGCCGCTCTTGCTGATTCGTCTGCTGCCGCATGTGGGCGATACTGGAAGCAGCAAATCCAAGCCTTTAGCCGATCAAATCACTGCATCTAGCTTGTTCATTGCCTTTTTATGGCTATTTATGGCATTAGCCAGCGTATTTGTTGCCTATTCAGCTATAAAAATAATAACATCAGTAATCATTGGTCTTGTTGTTTCCTGCTGTGCTTTTCTGTACATGTGGCGGCTGTTTGCCAAGCGTTTGCAGGGGTTCACGGGTGATTGCCTGGGCGCGACGCAGCAGGTCTGCGAAGTGGCTTTTTACTTGGGTTTGGCGCTCAGTTTGGCCTAGGTCAATGAAGAAACGAAGGTTATGAAGCTCTGGCTCGCCCGCCACGCCCAGCCGCTGATTGGCGCTGGCATGTGCTATGGCGCTTTAGATGTGACGGCAGATGCGGCTTTGACGACTGCGGCTGCCAAATCATTAGCGGTAACTTTGCCTGCAAACACTGCTTGCTTCATTTCCCCACTGCGCCGCTGCCAGCAGCTTGGCGCGGCGTTGGCGTTGATTCGGCCAGACTTGTGCATAAATTCAAGCACTTGCACCGATGTGCGGTTGGTTGAGATGGATTTTGGATGCTTAGAAGGAAAGCCCTGGGCGAATATTTCCAAATCAGCAGTCGACGCTTGGACGGCTGATTTCGGCGACCACCGTTTTGGATGCAAAGAGAGTGCGAACGAGGTACTGCAGCGCGTCAAAGCGGCGCTATACGAGCATGCGGCGCTTGGTGCCGACAATGTTTTGTGGATCACCCATGCTGGCGTGATTCGTGCTTGCAGTTTGGTGGAGCAGGGTATTCACCGAGTCAGCAAGCCCGAGCAATGGCCACAGGCGGTGGTAGAGTTTGGTTGTTTTAAAAATATCGATTATTCTGTCTAAAAACTACGTCTCCCATCGTCGCTCTTAAAACCGAATTAGTACCGAAAGCGCACCATGACCATGAATGTAAAAATCGACCTCGGCTATGAATTTGACGTCAAGGCCAATGCTTCGGACGTATTTGCGGTGCTGTCAGACGTGCCCACTTCGGCCAGCTTCTTCCCCAAAGTCGATAAATTAGTTGATTTAGGCAACGGTGTCTACCGCTGGGAGATGGAGAAAATCGGCGTTGCTTCGCTGAATTTAGATTCGGTGTTTGACGGTTTGGCGGACTTTGTTGACAAGCATTTTGAGGCAGCCTTTTTGGACAGTTTGATGGCCTAAATGGGTGCTAAAACCGCTTCAATCGTACGCATAAGTTCTTCGGGATCGACTGGTTTGACCAAGTGTGCATTGAACCCAACTTGCGTTGCTGCATCTTTGTCGCGTGACTGCCCAAAACCGGTCAATGCGATCATGGGGATGCCGCTTCTGGTAGGCATCAGCCGAATTTGACGCGCAACTTCATAGCCATTCATGTCGGGCAACCCGATGTCCAGCACGATGGCATCGGGTCGATGTACAGCCATCGCCGCCAAGGCATCTTCACCGTTTGCAGCTTCTATTACCTCATAACCCGACAACCTGAGCATTTCGGACATGACGCAGCGCACATCTGCGTTGTCTTCAACGTACAGCAGCGTACGCGATTGTGGAGCCGTCAAATCGGTAGCTGCTGATGCAGCTTCACCAATAGGTGCGGGTACGGCAGGAAAATGACAAATGAATGTGCTTCCTTGATTCAGCCCAACGCTTGCAACTGCGACTGTGCCGCCGTGTAGCCCAACCAACTGCTTGACCAGTGCGAGGCCAACACCCATGCCGCCTTGGTCGCCACTGACGGGTGGCGGACCTTGTATGAACGGTTCAAATACTTGAGCAATCAGCTCAGGAGTCATGCCTGTACCTTGGTCCTGCACGCGTAGCACGGCTTGATCGCCATCTTCTTGCAAATCGATGTTGATAGCGCTGCCCGCATCTGAAAACTTCAACGCATTGCCGATGAGGTTGACGATAATCTGCTCAATTCTTACAGGGTCTGCGTTGATCCAAACCGACTGCGCGGTGACGCTGATGCTGTGATTGTTGACGCGATGCGCTGCTTTAAAACCGTCGACGCAACTTTGCAGGCATTCAGCCAGATTCAAAGGCCGCAGGTTGAGCACTATTTTGCCAGCCATCAATCGTGACATGTCCAGCAAATCATCAATGATGTGAATCAGATGGCGGTTTTGCCGTTTGATGATCTCTAAGTGGTGGTTTGAGTCCTTTGTGCCCTGATTGGCAAGCGCCAAAACCGCGACAGCACCAGAGATGGCGGCCAGCGGATTACGCAGTTCGTGCCCCAGCATGGCTAGGAAATGGTCTTTGGCTGTATTTTCTTGTTGAATAGCTTCGTAGGCTTGATGCTCGACGACGAGCAAACGCTCGCGTTCAGCCTCCGCTAGCTGACGCGCTAGGCGTTCCTTTTCAAGCAACTCACCCGCATTTGCCAAAGATTGGTTCAATACATCTACCTCGACGATGGAGGTCTGTGCCATCATCTTGAGTGGCTGGCCTTGACCCAACGCGACAGCAGCAGCACTGGCTTTTTGTATGGCCGAGACAAATTGTCGGCCAAATGCAGCTGCCAAAATGCCAGAGACCGCGATGGCCAACAAAAAACCAAAGGTTAGAGTTTGTACTGCACGAACGATGGGCGCATCGATCGAAGCCACCGGAGCCGCCACAGCGATGGTCCACCCCGTCAATTCTGAATGATTAAAGGCATCGTACGACTCGATGCCTTCCAACGTCGAATGTCGGATCAACCCAATGTCTTTATTGGCTGCCGCGGCAACCAGTTCAGGTCTTGCTTGCCGCCCCACAAATTCGTCGCTTTTGTGGCTGCGCGCAATGAACCGGCCAGCGCGGTCAATCACCGCAACGATCCAATCAGCCGGTATATCCAGCTGTTTGGCAATGTCTTTCCAATGTGATAGTGAAAAAGCTTGAGCGACGACATATTTAGTAGTGCCAACTGCGGCAGTGGGTACGTAAACAGCGATGAGCTCACGCCCAGTGACAGGTCCCACAAATACATCCGACACAAACGGTTTTTGCATCGCTATGACTTTTTTAGCTTGATGTGAGATGACAGTTGTCGTCGGTTGTGCAGCAAATGGCACAGAGGTATGAAAAACCTGCGTCCCATCGGATTTGTACAGGGCTACCCAAGTGTCATTACCGGGGTTAATAGCTTTTGCCTGCGCATAAAACGCTTCGAAGTTGCCAGTTTGCAAATGTTCTGAATTGCCAAGCGCCATCATCGCCGCAATCGACGACTGAATGTCTCTGTCAACAGTCAGGCTAACGGCGTCCACCGTTTTGTGCAAACTTGCAAGCGAAGCCGCTTTTTCTTCCAGCCTGATTTGGTTCACCGCGAATGCAGACGCCAAAACCAGCGGCAGCATGATGGCAGCCACCATCAATGCAATGAAAATCCGGATGCGCATGTCTTATCTTTACCTCTATGCGGTTGATATGGGCAAGCGTAGCATGACGCTCCCAGACTCGTGGATGACAGACAAGCCGTCCGCATCGGCAATGGCTTGAACATCGTCCCAATCAATGTTGCGGTAAGCCGCCAGACCGATCAGAAATTCCTCGTGCGGTGCGATGGCTCCTAAAGTGGCTCCCACGTCCGTCAACGATATTGTCACCAGCATGTCATGCCCATCCCGAGCGGCCGTTAGTAATAGGTTTGTAGTCGAAGCAACCGTAACCGCGTCAGTAAGCGCTAGCAATGCAACCACAAAAATGCCGCGCAAGTGATCCCGCCCCACTTCAGTGGTCACGCCCTCGGTTTGATTCTCAAATTTAAAACCCTTGAATGAAAGCTCAGTTGCAAGAAAATGCAAGGCGTCCCTGATACCTTGTCCCAAACCCACGCATGCGCCTTTGTCATGCCCCATCCAGCCAATCAAATCCAGACTGGAGTGGGTCGCGGCGATAGCGAGTGCTCGCATTTCATGGCTGCACTTAACCAGAGTTGGCAAATCTGGCGTTGCCGCGAGCAATCGTTTTTCAACAATCGTCGCCAGCATCATGACCGGCTGAAAACCGCTGGCCATGTCATGCCGCATGGCAGGTGCCAGTCTTCTCAATAGTGCATACCGAGCAGCTTCTGCACGGTGCTCCAATTCAATCGATGAAATTTGCAATGGAGTTCCCCCCTATTTGACGCGTGGATCATCATAAGGTATTACTGCGACGAATGGTTATGCCGCAAATAGAGCTTGCAGTCTTTACCATGACTGTGAATATTATTATTAAATTAAATTGGCAGACGCGACGATTTCGTATATTCTTCGCTCCATCAGCAGCACATCAGAAAGCTATCGCATGACCATGAATGTAAAAATCGACCTCGGCTATGAATTTGACGTCAAGGCCAACGCTTCAGACGTATTTGCGGTGCTGTCAGACGTGCCCACTTCGGCCAGCTTCTTCCCCAAAGTCGATAAATTGGTCGATTTGGGCAGCAACACTTACCGCTGGGAGATGGAGAAAATCGGCATTGCTTCGCTGAATTTGCAAACGATTTACGCATCCAAATACACCTCCAACAAAGCCAAAGGCACCGTCAATTGGTCGCCGGTGAAAAACGAAGGCAACGCTTTGGTGTCCGGCAGTTGGGTGATTCGAGACAACAAAAAATCAACCAATTTGGTGCTGCAAATCAACGGTGATTTAGAGATTCCGCTGCCAAGTTTGATGAAAATGGTGGTCACCCCGATTGTGCAAAGCGAGTTTGAAAAGATGGTTGAAAAGTATATTGACAACCTGACCAAGAAGTTTGGTGGCGAGGCTTAAAGTTAATTTCCAAGTACAAAAAAGCAACCAATTTGTTGCTGCAAATCAGCGGTGACCTTGAGATTCCATTGCCAAGCATGATGAAAATGGTCGCTGCACGCATCCTGACCCACGAGTTTGAAAAAATGGTTGAGAAATATATTGACAACCTGACCCAGAAGTTTGGTGGCGAAGTGCAATTCCAGCGCAGCTTTGATTGGGGATAAATAACTAAAGCAAGTCGTTTGATTCAAATCAAGCAAAGCTGTATAT
>JAYUCJ010000251.1:0-1036 GCA_043740415.1 Polaromonas sp.
ATCAAATATAGGCATAGAAAACAGCGTTGCTGCATCGGCTAACTCGTTGATTTATATAGAGTCTATTTTGAACCACTATCTAACGTTGACATAGCCTTAATAAAATAGCAGCTTAGGCGGTAAATACGCCGGCTATCGTCATATTTACATCTGTTTCCCCATGCAAAACGAGCTGTTTCAACCCGCTAAAGAGCCAAATCGCTTGACCAGTTGGGAGCCAAGCGATTGGCCGGTCGCGTTGGGCTGGGGGGATGCAGTTGCTGAATTTTTAAGCAGTGAAGTGGGGTTGGCTTTGGCTAAAACCATAGAAGCCCGCATCAACGCTGGCGCGGTGATTTACCCGCCCACGCCATTCAAAGTGTTGGCATTGACGCCGTTGGATCAAGTGCGCGTCGTGATTTTGGGGCAAGACCCATACCATGGGGCGGGGCAGGCGCAGGGGCTGGCGTTTTCGGTCGCTCCCGGGGTGAGGGTGCCGCCATCGCTGCGGAATATCTTTAAGGAAATTGGGCGAGAAACGGGAGATGTGGCAATGCCTAGTCTAAAAAATGGCTCCTTGGTTAGATGGGCGGAGCAGGGCGTGCTGTTGCTGAACACTTGCTTGACGGTGGCAGCGGGGCTGCCAGCCAGTCATGCCAAGCTGGGGTGGGGGGGGCTGACGGATGCGCTCATCAGTTTGGTCGCAAATAACAATAAAAACGTCATTTTCATGCTGTGGGGCGCGCATGCGCAGGCGAAGCAAGCTTTGTTACAAACTCCGACGGTTGCCGAAAATGGGCATTTGGTTTTGTGTGCGAACCACCCGTCACCCCTGTCAGCCATGCGGCCGCCAGTGCCATTCATGGGTTGCGGTCATTTTGGGCTGGCAAATGTTTTTTTGGCAAAACATGGCTCGACACCGATTTGCTGGTGAAATTACTGAGAAGATTAGTGCGAGTGCTCGACAAAGAAGTCATTTCCGTGGCATAATTCGAGGTTCGACACGGGAGAGATGGCCGAGTGGTTAATGGCAGCAGACTGTAAATCTGCCCTCTTA
>JAYUCJ010000252.1:0-1035 GCA_043740415.1 Polaromonas sp.
GCCGAGCGTGCTGATGATCACCGGTAGAAAAGACCGGTTACGCAGCGGATAGTAAACGCCATAGTTGAAAATGACGCCAAAGACTGTCATGACGGCCAGTGCCAGCAAGAAGCTTAACCAATAAGGCAACTTGAGCAGTGTGAGCATAGTCATCATCGCGAAAGCGCCCAGCATGGCGAAGTCGCCCTGTGCAAAGTTGACGACATTGGTGGCACGGATGATCAGTACAAACCCCAGCGCCACCAGAGAATAAATGGCCCCGACTGCAAGGCCTGAAAACAGGATTTGCAGGTTGATCGACAAGGTGTCCAATGGCGCCTCCGGCGTGCTTCTTTTTTATGAACCCGTTAAAACCAGAAAACCCGTCGTGACGGGTTTTCTGGTTTATTCTTTTGGCGTGAACGCCGTGTGCTTGATGAAGACGATTTTGCCTTTTTCGTTTTTCACGATGTTGTAGCCGTGGAGGCCATCGCCATTCTTGTCAAAGGTATAGGTTCCTTCCGCACCTTTGAAGCCCCGGATGGCGAGAATCTCCTTGCGCACGGCATCCGGCTTTGTGCTTTTGGCGCGGTTCATTGCCAGCGCGAGAATATGCACCGCGTCATACGACCAGCTTGAATAGAAGTCGGCTTCCCTGCCGAACTGCTGCTTGTATTTTTGGGCATAGGCTTGCGCTTCGGGATTGGCTTCGGCAAAGAAATCCGACACTGAGTACGTGTCATGGAGCGCGTCCTTGGCCAGCCTCAGTGTGCTGTCAGAGACCAGCGTCGCCGACCCGATCCACGGTGTGTTGACGCCAAGTTGACGCAACTGCGTGGCGAAAATCGCTGCGTCGGTCGAAAAGGGCGTATAGGAGGCGAGTATATCGGCGCCGGACTGCTTGATCGCCAAGACGATAGGGGTGAAATCCTGGGTATTGTTGGTATATCCCTGTAATAGTATGGGTGTGACGCCAAGTAATTTCAGTTCTTCGACCACCATGTTTTTGCCACCGGTGCCAAATGTGTCGGTGGAGTAAATGATCGCCCATTTTTT
>JAYUCJ010000253.1:0-1035 GCA_043740415.1 Polaromonas sp.
TTGGGTGACGATGGGGCCCATTTCAGCATCTAAGTGGATGCCGTTTTTGATTTTCAGGGTTTTGGCGCGGGCGGCGATCATGGGGATGATCTTGTCTGCGACGTCACCCACCAACACAGCGACCGAGATCGCCATGCAGCGCTCGCCTGCTGAGCCGTAGGCGGCACCGATCAAGGCATCAACCGATTGCTCCAAATCTGCATCCGGCATGACAACCATGTGGTTTTTCGCACCACCCAGGGCTTGCACACGCTTGCCGTGGTGCGCACCGGTTTCGTAAATGTAATTCGCAATCGGCGTGGAGCCGACGAAACTGACGGCTTTGACGTCGGGGTGCACCAACAACGCGTCTACCGCCTCTTTGTCACCCTGCACGACGTTGAAAACCCCGTCTGGCAGACCAGCTTGCTTGAGCAATTCGGCCATGAAAAGCGATGCAGACGGGTCAATCGGGCTGGGCTTCAAAATGAAGGTGTTGCCAGCGGCGATGGCGACGGGGAACATCCACATCGGCACCATGACCGGGAAGTTGAACGGTGTGATACCGGCGCAAACGCCCAATGGCTGGCGCAGTGTCCAGTTGTCCATGCCGGTGGAGACTTGGTCGGTGAAATCACCCTTGAGCAATTGCGGCATGCCGCAAGCAAACTCGACAATGTCGATACCGCGAGCGACTTCGCCTTGGGCATCTGTAAACACCTTGCCATGTTCAGCAGTAATTAAGTGCGCTAGTTTGTCTTTGTTCGCGTTCAACAGCTCTAAAAACTTGAACATGACACGTGAACGGCGCAAAGGCGGGGTGTCTGACCAAGCGGGGAAGGCGGCTTGAGCCGATGCCACAGCAGCATCTACCACCACGCTGTCCGCCAAGGCCACGCTGCCTGTTACCGCACCGGTGGCTGGGTTAAAAACGTCTTGTACACGGTTTTTACCTGCTACGGAATGACCTGAAATAAAATGCCCAATATTAGTAACTGCTGATGAACTCATGGAATAACCTCGAAATAATGAAAATCACAAAATATTTAGTCTAAA
>JAYUCJ010000254.1:0-19893 GCA_043740415.1 Polaromonas sp.
GTCGGCCGGGCGCCAGACGTCCAGGCCGGGGATCAGGCGCAGGCTGGCGGCATGCTCCACGCTCTGGTGGGTGGGGCCGTCCTCGCCCAGGCCGATCGAATCGTGGGTGAAGACATGGATCACGCGCGCCTTCATCAACGCGGCCATGCGGATGGCATTGCGGCTGTAGTCGCTGAAGGTGAGAAAAGTGCCGCCGTAGGGGATGAAGCCGCCGTGCAGCGTCAGGCCGTTCATGGTGGCGGCCATGCCGAACTCGCGCACGCCGTAGTTGATATGGCGACCGCCTTGGCCGGCCTCATTGACGACCACGTCGCCATTCAGGTCAAAGCGCAAGCTGGGTGTGGATTTGGTGTTGGTCAGGTTAGAACCAGTCAAATCTGCTGAGCCACCCAGCATTTCTGGCAAAGCTGCGGTGAAAGATTCCAACGCCAGCTGTGACGCTTTGCGAGATGCCACAGTCTCAGCCTTGGTGTGGGCGGCAACCACGGTGTCAAACGCGATTTGGTTGAAATTCTTAGGTAAATCACCCTTCATGCGGCGCACGAACTCTTTGGCGAGGTCTGGGAATTTGGCTTTGTAGGCGGCAAAGGTGTCATTCCAAGCTTGTTCGTTGTTTTTGCCCGCTTCTTTGGCGTCCCAGCCGGCGTAGACTTCTTTCGGGATGGTGAACGGCGGGTAGTTCCAGCCGATGGACTCGCGGGTCAGCTTGATTTCTTCAGCGCCCAAAGGTTCGCCGTGGGCTTTGGCGGTGTTGGCGCGGTTGGGGCTGCCTTTGCCGATGTGGGTTTTGCAAATCACCAAAGTCGGCTTGTCGGCACTGGTTTTGGCGTCGGTGATGGCCTGACTGACGGCGGCGGCGCTGTGGCCATCAATCGGGCCAATCACGTTCCAGCCGCAAGCGGCGAAGCGCAGGGCCGTGTTGTCGATGAACCAGGGTGTGACTTGGCCGTCAATGGAAATGCCGTTGTCGTCGTACAGGGCGATCAGCTTGTTCAGCTTCCACGCGCCGGCCAGCGCCACGGCTTCGTGGCTGATGCCTTCCATCATGCAGCCGTCGCCCATGAAGGCGTAAGTGTGGTGGTCGACGATGTTGAGCTTTGTTTCGCCATTCGCTTCATCGGCGATGGTACGGTTGAATTCTTTGGCGAGCAGCTTCTCAGCCAGTGCGAAGCCGACCGCATTGGTGATGCCCTGGCCCAGCGGGCCGGTGGTGGTTTCCACGCCCGGGGTCACACCCACTTCGGGGTGGCCGGCGGTTTTGCTGTGCAATTGGCGGAAATTTTTCAACTCGGCCATGAGCAGTTTGTAGCCGGTCAGGTGCAGCACGGCGTAATTGAGCATGGAGGCGTGGCCGTTGGAGAGGATGAAACGGTCGCGGTTGGCCCAGTGTGGATTCGTCGGGTTGTGCTTCAAATGGTCTGACCACAGCGCCACCGCCATATCCGCCATGCCCATGGGCGCGCCGGGGTGGCCGGAGTTGGCTTGTTGGACGGCGTCCATTGCGAGTGCGCGAATGGCATTCGCCATGAGGTTGTGATCAGCCATGAGGGAAGTGCTCCAAAAGTCGAAAAAAAGTCGAAAAAAAGTCGAAGAAAAGCGATTACGAAAGGGTTCTAGGGGAAGCCCTGAATTTTAACGGTTTATAGCAGCCCGCAGCCCGCAAAACGCCGTACAAAGCTTGTCGTGGTTACGTACCTGCAAATTACTATATTTTTAATAGCAGCTTAGGCAATAAATACGCCGGCTAGAGCTATATTTGACACTTAAAATGCTTGGAAATACAGCAATTATGCAGCAGCGTTCTTACGCAAAGTTTGCATGATGCCTTTGTAGCCCCCACCTAGCTCCGCTGCGTCTGGCGCACCAAACACGGCACTGCCCGCCACACAGGTGTCCGCACCCGCGCGGACAATCTCGCCAATGTTGTCGGCTTTCACGCCGCCGTCCACTTCCAGCCAGATAGGTTGGCCACCGGCGGCCATGTGGGCGTCGATGCGGGCGCGGACTTGTTGCAGCTTGTTCAGCGTGGATGGGATGAACTTTTGCCCACCAAAACCGGGGTTGACACTCATCAACAGCACGATGTCCAACTTATCCATCACATGGTCCAGCCATTCGATAGATGTCGCTGGGTTGAGCACCAAGCCGGCTTTACAACCCAGTTCGCGAATCATCGACAGCGTGCGGTCCACGTGCTTGGAGGCTTCGGGGTGAAAGGTGATGATGTTGGCACCGGCTTTGGCAAAGAGCGGGATGATGCTATCCACCGGCTCGACCATCAAATGCACATCAATTGGAATCGACACATGCGGGCGAATGGCTTCGCAGACCAGCGGGCCAATCGTCAAATTCGGCACGTAATGGTTGTCCATCACATCAAAATGAACCAAATCCGCCCCAGCGGCTTCGATGGCGCGGACTTCTTCGCCCAATTTGGCGAAATCGGCGGAAAGAATGGAGGGGGCGATGCGTAGGGAGCTTAGGGTTTTAGGCATATAAAAATTTGTATAGAAAAGCAATTATGGCTGCTTTTTGACAGAGCTAGGGAAAATACCAATAGTTTCCGAAAGCGCTTTCGGAAACAATCACGACACGTATTTAAAACGCTATCAAAGTAAGACTTTAAAAATGACCTCAACCCGCCAAACAGAAGATCAAAAGCTAGCCTCCAACAATGCGTGGTGGCGCGGCGGCGTGGTGTACCAAATCTACCCCCGTTCGTTTCAAGACAGCAATGGCGATGGCATTGGCGACCTGAAGGGAATCACCAGCAGGCTTGATTACGTTGCTCAGCTGGGTGTTGATGCGATTTGGCTGTCACCCTTCTTCAAAAGCCCGATGAAGGATTTTGGCTACGACGTGAGCGATTATTGCGACGTTGACCCCATGTTTGGCACCATGGCCGACTTCAAAGCTTTGCTACAACGTGCGCATGATTTGGGGCTCAAGGTCATGATCGACCAAGTGCTGTCGCACAGTGCCGACCAACACCCGTGGTTTGTTGAAAGCCGCTCCAGCCGCGACAACACCAAGTCGGACTGGTATGTCTGGGCAGACGCCAAGGATGACGGCAACCCACCCAACAACTGGCTGAGTATTTTTGGCGGTAGCGCCTGGCAGTGGGACACGCGTCGCAAGCAGTATTACCTGCACAATTTTTTGACGTCCCAGCCTGATCTGAATTTTCATTGCCCAGCGGTGCAAGAAGCCTTGCTGGGAACGGTCAAGTTTTGGCTGGATTTAGGCGTTGATGGCTACCGTTTAGACACCGCAAATTTTTATGTGCATGACGCACAATTGCGTAACAACCCGCCGCGCGGCGAGCCTACGGGCGAAGACCCGGCAGTGAGCTCGGTCAACCCATATGCTTGGCAGTGGCACAAGCATGACAAAAGCCAGCCAGAAAACTTGGCATTTTTGAAGAAACTGCGCGATTTGCTGAATCAGTACCCCAACACCACCATGGTGGGTGAGATTGGTGACGATGATGGCTTGGCTCGATTAGCGGAGTACACCAGTGGTGGCGACAAGCTGCACATGGCGTATTGCTTCGATTTGCTGGGCAATCCGCACGATGCACCGTATTTGCATGGTGTGATGAGCAGATTCTCTGAGGTGGTGGGCGATGGTTGGCCATGCTGGGCGCTGAGCAACCATGATGTGCCAAGGGTTGCGACGCGTTGGGGTGGCGAGAAACCAAACCAAGCTTTGTTGCGTTTGGCTGCTGCGTTGCAAATGAGTTTGCGTGGCTCGCCTTCGCTGTACCAAGGCGATGAACTGGGTTTGCCTGAAGTTGATATCGCCTTTGAAGACTTGCAAGACCCGTATGGCAAAGAAATGTGGCCGGAGTTCAAAGGGCGCGATGGCTGCAGAACGCCTATGCCTTGGGGTTCTGCGCAGCTGCAAGCTGGATTTAGCACAGCTGCCAGTACTTGGTTGCCCATCGCCAAATCGCATTTGCCATTGGCTGTTGATGCGCAGCAAGCGGATGAAACATCGTTATTGAAGTATTACACCCAACTGTTGTTGTGGCGTCGTGGCCAGCCCGCGCTTATCAAAGGCGATATGCAATTGTTGCCAAAACACCCGCAAGTGCTGGCCTTTGTACGAACTCACCCAGACGCCAAGGTGCTGTGTGTTTTAAATTTCAGCTCGGAAGCTGCAGTATTTGAGTTGCCAAAAGAACTCGCCAGCGCGGTTGAATTGCCGGGTAGTGGTTTATCCGGTGGCTATTTGCAAGATAAGTGTGTTCAATTGACGCCTTGGGGTGGTTTGTTTGCGAGTGTTCCATAAATAAATACCATGGGTGTAGATATCAAACAATTAGCGGCTGGACTGGGTGTCTCTGCATCCACGGTGAGCCGCGCATTGAATGGCTACACCGACATCAAGGCCGAAACGCGCGAACGCATTGTCAAGCGGGCCAACGAGCTGAACTATCGCCCTAATTTGGGTGCGCAGCGGTTGGCAAAAGGCCGTGCTGATGCGGTGGGCTTGGTCTATCCGCTGGACAACGACTATGTCGGCAACCCCAAGTTTTTAGAGATGATCTCTGCCTTTTCATCGCGCCTTGAAAGTCAAGGTATTGATGTGCTGTTGGCAGCATCGCATGCGGCCAATGAAATGGCGACCTATGACCGGCTGGTGCGCGGCGGCCGTGTCGATGCTATTTTGCTGGCCAACACGAAAGTGCACGATCCGCGCATTGACTTTATGTTGCAGACGGGGATACCATTTTTGGGTTATGGACGATCGGGAAATCGCATGGATTTCCCGTGGTTTGATTTTGACAATGAAGCCGGCAGCCGTATGGCAGTCGAGCACTTGGCATCACTTGGACACAAGCATATTGCTTATGTTCATACATCACTTGAATTTAACTTTGCGCTGCAGCGGCACACAGGTTTCCTCTCAACCATGAAGCGCTTGGGTTTGCATGTGGGTAGCGACACAGTCATTCAAGGCCAAGACCGACGCGTCGGCTATGCGGCGGTGGAAAAACTGATGCTGTTGCCACAGCGACCCAGTGCGATATTGGTCGATAACAATATCGGCGGTGTAGGCGTACTTCATGCGCTGCTCAATGCAGGCATGGTGTTGGGGCGTGATGTGTCGGTGGTTGTTGATGGGGGCAACCCGACGGATACGTTGCTGCATCAAATCGATGTCGCCGCCGTCATGCAGCCTACACCGAAAGAGTCAGGCGCAAGCATGGCCGACATGTTGTTGAAATTAATGGATGGCAGCATGCCGGCAGACGGTGGGCATGTATTGATGCAGCCGAAATTTGTCGATGGCAAATCCGTCGGTCCGTTGTTTCTGTGATGGCCGCCAAGAAATTTATAGTCGTCCCTCAAAGTATTTATTTGGAGCTTGAATGATTCAGACAGAGGTTAAATTAAGCAACATCAAAAAAAGTTTTGGTGATACGCATGTACTGCACGGTATTGATCTAGATATCAACCCCGGCGAATTTGTCGTGTTTGTCGGTCCATCCGGTTGTGGCAAGACGACTTTGCTGCGCATGATTGCCGGTTTGGAAGAGATCACGTCTGGCGATCTCATGATTGATGGCGTTTTGTCGAACGACTTGCCTTCTTCTAAACGTGGTGTGGCCATGGTGTTCCAAAGCTATGCCTTGTACCCGCACAAAACCGTATATGACAACATGGCTTTTGGACTGAAAATTGCCAAAACACCCAAAGCAGAGATTGATCGCCGGGTGCGTGAAGCTTCGGAAATTTTGCAAATCACGGATTACTTGGATCGTTTGCCGAAAGCTTTGTCGGGCGGGCAACGTCAGCGTGTGGCAATTGGCCGCGCTATCGTGCGTGACCCCAAGGTGTTTTTGTTTGATGAACCATTGTCAAATCTTGACGCAGCATTGCGCACGAAAATGCGCGTAGAGCTGGCTACTTTGCACCGTCGCTTGGGCGCCACCATGATTTATGTAACGCATGACCAGGTCGAAGCCATGACCTTGGCCGACAAAATTGTGGTGCTGAACAAAGGCCGTATTGAGCAAGTTGGCCGACCGCTGGAGTTGTATAACAAACCCGCAAGTTTGTTCGTGGCGGGGTTCATTGGCTCACCACAAATTAATTTTTTACCCAAAGAATTCGCCGAACGCTATGGTGCAACGACGGTTGGGGTGCGGCCAGAGCACTTCAGGGTAGAAGCCGGCGGCGTGATCAAGGGCACCTTGAAGCACGCAGAAAAGCTGGGTAATGAGACTTTTGCATATATCAATGCAGGTGTGTTGGGCGACATCACAGCGCGTATCGATGGGACTTTGGCGAAGGAGCCGGGTGACACGATTGAGCTGGGGTTTGAGCAGCAACACATATACAAATTCGACGGTTCCGGTATGCGGATCGAATAATTTATTGCGGGCGCAATAGGTTTAATTAAAAGTAAGAATTGCTTTATGGATGGGCCATGAAGTGTTTAAAGGAGAAAAGTGAATGAATAAGAAAACTCTCATTGCTGGAGCATCTGCTTTGGCTGTGGCTTCCATGACCAGCGCTGTCTTGGCTGCAGATTACAAAGGCCCTGATCTCAAAGGTGAGGTGGTTACCATCACTTGCCCGTGGACGGGTGCTGAAGAAGGCGTGTTCAAAAAAGTGATCAGCGTTTTTGAAAAATCAACAGGCGCAACGGTGAAGCATTCTTGCTCACAAAGTTCTGAGCAACAGATTGTGATCGACATCAAAGCCGGTTCACCTTCAAACATTTCTGTGTTCCCGCAGCCGGGTCTTGCAGCAAACATGGCCGCCATTGGTGGCTTGGTGCCGTTGGGCGACAAAGCTAGCAACTTTGTAAAAACAAACTTCGCCGCTGGTAGCTCATGGGCAGACCTCGGCACCTATGCCAACAAAGCGGGCAAAAAAGAATTTTTTGGTTTGTTCTATAACGTCAACGTGAAGAGTTTGGTATGGTACATCCCTGAAAACTTCAAGGAAAAAGGCTACAAAGTTCCAAAATCTATGGAAGAGTTGCAAGACTTGACCAAGAAAATGGCAGCTGACGGCGGTGCTAAACCATGGTGTATCGGCTTGGGTAGCGATGCTGCAACAGGTTGGCCAGCAACGGATTGGGTCGAAGACTTCATGTTGCGGACACAAACACCTGCTGTGTATGACGGCTGGGTTGATAACAGCATCAAGTTCAACGACAAACGCGTGGTTGAAGCGATTGAAGCGTACGGTTGGTTTGCCAAGAATGATGCTTATGTCGACGGCGGCGCTAAAGCGGTTGCTACGGTGAGTTTCAAAGACAGCCCTAAAGGCATGTTTGGTTCACCACCAAAGTGCTACATGCACCGTCAAGCCAGCTTTATCCCAGCTTTCTTCCCTGAAGGCAAAGCAGAAGAGGCTGACTTTTTCTACTTCCCATCGTATGCTGGCAAGAAATTGGGCAACCCAGTCCTGGGCGGCGGCACGATCATGACGATCACCAAAGACAGCAAAGGCTCACGCGCGTTCATGGAGTACTTGCAACACCCGCAAGCGCATGAGACCTGGATGGCTGAAGGTGGTTTCTTGACACCGCACAAAGGTGCTGACATCAACAAATACAAAAACAAAGCTTTGAAGAAACAAGGCGAAATTTTGTTGGGCGCTACCACCTTCCGTTTCGACGGCTCTGACCTGATGCCTGGCGCTATCGGCGCTGGTAGCTTCTGGAAAGGCATGGTTAACTACTCTGGCGGCCAATCAGCACAACAAGTTGCCGATGAAATCCAAAAGAGCTGGGATGCCATCAAGAAGTAAGCAAGACAAATCCTAAGCGGCTTTTAACAGCGCTTAGGACGCGTGCCCAGCAGTTCAATGACTGTTGGGCGCCCTTGAAATTGAGATATTTAAAGAACTGAACACTATGATTGAACAAATCGGACAAACTTTATTTGCAGTTGTGGTCAGCATAGCGTTTTGTTTGCTGTATTTTGCGGGTACAAATTTCGTCATCGACAAGATGATTCATTTGCCAGTCGCATCCAAATCTAAGCTTGAAACTTTTCAAGCCAATATTCGTCCCTGGGCATTTTTAGCACCCGCGCTGTTGCTCTTGGGTCTTTATTTGTTGTACCCCTTGATTGAAACTTTTCGCTTGAGTTTTTATGATGATAAAGGCGAGGCTTTCGTGGGTTTGGCGAACTACGTTTGGGTTTTTACTGATCAAAATTTCTTGATCACGATCCGTAATAATTTTTTATGGTTGATCGTTGTGCCAACCATGGCGACCATATTTGGTTTGATCGTCGCCGTGCTTGCGGATAAGGTGTGGTGGGGAAACTTTGCCAAATCCATGGTCTTTATGCCAATGGCCATCAGCTTTGTGGGTGCGAGTGTTATTTGGAAATTCGTCTATGATTTTCGAGGCGCTGATTCAGATCAAATTGGTATTGTTAATGCGATAGTAACGGGACTGGGCATGCCGCCGCAAGCATGGGTAACGGTGCCTTTTTGGAACAATTTCTTTTTGATGGCGATCCTGATTTGGATTCAAACCGGTTTTGCGATGGTGATTCTTTCAGCTGCGCTGCGTGGCGTGCCGACTGAAACCATTGAAGCCGCGCGTATTGATGGCGCGAGCGAGTTGCACATCTTTTTTGAAATCATGGTGCCGCAAGTGATGTCAACCATTTTGGTGGTGTGGACGACCATCACCATCACCGTGTTGAAGGTGTTCGATATTGTGATGGCGATGACCGGTGGTCAGTGGGATACCGGCGTGCTGGCAAACTTGATGTATGACTGGATGTTCAGGGGCGGCGGCGATTATGGGCGAAGCTCTACCTTGGCGATGGTGCTGATGTTTGCAGTGATTCCTGTGATGGCTTTCAATATTCGACGTTTCCGTACCGAAGAGGCACAACGATGAAAACCGCGATGAAAAGACATTTTAATTTCCCATCGATATTTGCGTCATTGATGCTGCTGGTGATCGTGGCCATGTGGGTGTTACCTACGTTTGGTCTGTTCGTTTCAAGTTTCCGTGAAAAAGAGCAATTAGCGTCCAGCGGTTGGTGGACATCCATGTCTACACAAACGCGCGCTGACATGCGCAGAACGGCTGGCGCGCAAAGTGTCGTGAAGGAGGGCGAAAATTTTATTATCAATGGCCGGCTTTTTGGCCCAGAAGCAAAAATACAGATAAAAAGCTTTTCTTTGAAATCAGCTAAACCCAGCGAATTCAAAGTTGGTGAAAAAATTCAAGTTGCGGATGGCCAAGTGTTTGATGAAGAAGATGGCGCACCAGACGGAAATCTAACCGTCAATGTTGATGGTACCTATCGCTTAGAGCTGAACAAAGCTTACGAAAAAGACAAAGGCGTTCGTATTTTTTATGTGGCTGACACGCCACCTGTATTTAATACGCAGAACTACCAAAAAGTGATTGCATCAGAAGGCGTTGGCCAGGCATTTTTGAACACTTTCAAAGTGACGATTCCGGCGACTTTTATACCGATTTTGATTGCCGCCTTTGCGGCGTATGCGTTCAGTTGGATGCATTTTCCAGGTCGCAAATGGTTGTTCATCGTGGTGGTGGGCCTACTGGTTGTGCCATTGCAAATGTCTTTGATACCGCTGTTACAGATGTACAACGGCATAGGCGAGGCTTTAGGTATACCGTCTAAAGATTATTGGAGTGTGTGGCTGGCGCACACGGCTTTTGGCTTGCCCTTGGCGATCTATTTGCTGCGAAATTACATTGCCGCCTTGCCAAGAGACATCATTGACAGTGCACATATGGACGGCGCATCTCATTTCCAAATTTTCACCAGCATCGTGCTGCCGCTGTCGATACCTGCACTCGCCAGTTTTGCCATTTTTCAATTTTTATGGGTCTGGAATGACTTTTTGATAGCCTTGGTGTTCTTGGGTAAAGCACCCGATCAAATCGTTTTGACCATCAAGTTGAATGACTTGCTGGGTTCACGTGGCGAGAGTTGGGAGATTTTGACAGCGACTGCATTTGTCTCCATCGCTGTGCCAGTTGCTGTGTTCTTCGCTTTACAACGATTCTTTGTACGCGGTTTGTTGGCTGGCGCTGTCAAAGGCGGCTAAAAAGAGAGAGTCTGAACAGGTCGATAGACATTAAAAAGGGGCTTGAAAGCCCCTTTTTTGTTTCAACAACACCTGCATTTAGGATTTCAAAAGCGCCTTCACCATCAAGGCACTTTTTTTCTGAATTCTCACTTGCGTCTCAAAGTCCACATGCACAATGCCAAAGCGTTGACTATAGCCTTGCGCCCATTCAAAGTTGTCCAGCAGGCTCCAAACGTAATACCCGCGTATGTCAGTGCCATCGTCAATGAGCTCTGACATTTTGTTCAAGTGTTGCTCAATGTAGGCGCAACGCATATCGTCATCGCAACTGCCATCGACAACGGGTGTGTTGTCCGCAGCGCCATTTTCCGTGATCCAAATCGGTGGCAGCGGCCAGTTTTGACTTAAGTTGTTGATGACCCGTTTCAAGCCTTCTGGGTAGATTTCCCAGCCAATGTCTGTAAGTTTCTTACTCGTGTCTGTAGCATCAGGCGGTACAAAGGTGTAGCCACGCTTGGCATCCGCAGGGCTGCTCGGCGCTTTGGCGATGGAGCGGGTGTAGTAATTCAAGCCGATGAAATCCAAAGGCTGCGCGGTGATGTCTAAATCCCCCGCTTTACGGTCACCCAAACGCGAACCCATTTGATCCAGCAGCACACTAGGCCATTCCCTGCCGAAAAGCGGGTTTAAAAAACTGTCATTGCGCTCATACTCTGCCATTTTTGCCGCTTGAACGTCTTCATGTTGAGAGCTCATCGGATCGCACAGTTCCGGGTTCAGCACAATGCCTAGCGAAGTTTTCGGCAAGCGGCTGCGCCAAGCTTGAATACCTAAGCCGTGCGCCAGCATCAAATGATGTGCAGCGCTGAGTGAGCTTTCGCGGTTGGTGTGGCCGGGTGCAAAAACGCCCATGTCGTAGCCCAAGAACGCCGAGCACCACGGTTCATTAAGGGTGGCAACACGGGGCAACCTGTCGCCCAAATGCTCCGCTATTAGTGCCGCATAATCCGCAAACCTATAGGCGGTATCGCGGTTCAACCAGCCGTCTTCCAGGTGCGACGGCAAGTCCCAATGGAACAGCGTTGCGTTGGGTGTGATGTGGTGTTTTTCAAGTTCATCCAGCAAACGGCTGTAGAAATCAATGCCCGCCATGTTCACGCTGTTGTCCGCATTCACAACACGCGCCCAGGCTACTGAAAACCTGTAATGCTTAAAACCCAAGTAAGCAATCAGCTGCACATCATTCGCATAGCGGTGAAAGTGGTCGCAAGCAATTGTGCCATCGCTGGCGTCTTTGATGCGACCAGGTTGTGCACAAAAATCATCCCAAATCGTGGCAACACGACCACCTTCGGCGGTGCCGCCTTCTATTTGGAACGAAGAGGTCGCGCAGCCCCATTCAAAGTGGTTTGGCGACAGGTTTTGCGGCAACGTTTTCATTGTGTAAAAGTGACAAAAATCCAGCTATAAGTTAGGCATAGGCGGCGTATTATATGCCTAAGTCGCTATTAAATTAGTAGTAAAAAACGCAAGTGTTCGCTTTGACGCCAGCTCGGCTGCGGTGGCATTGTACGCACCCCTGTGGTCGCAATTGAAGCCGTGGTTGGCGGGGTAGATTTGCACGTCGACCGTGGGTTGCGTAGCGGCAAAAGCACGGACGGTGTCCAGCGGGATGCTGGCGTCTTGCTCGCCAAAATGAACCAGAACAGGGCAGCGTGGGTGCCGTACCAGCTCGGCGCCCACGGTCATGCCGGCGCCGTAATAGGGCACGGCAGCGCTGAGTCCGGTCAGCGTGCAGGCGGCGCGCCAAGTCAGCAAGCCGCCCCAGCAGTAGCCGACGATGCCCACCTTGCCCCGCTTGCTCACCTGCGCCGAGCGCTCCTCGTCCATCAGGGTGTCGGCAAAGTTAATCGCGGCCTGCACATCCAGCATCACCTGGGGTTGCATGGCTTCCGCGTCGGCCTTCAGCGCCTTGCCTGTATCGATATCGGCGGGCGTGTAGCCCAGGTTGACGTCTGCCTTGACCCGGTGAAAGGTGCTTGGTGCGACCGCCAGATAACCGAGTTTGGCAAAGTTATCCGCGATGGCCTTGATGTGGGCGTTGACGCCAAAAATCTCCTGCAAAACGACTACCGCAGCCACAGGCACACCGGCCGGTTGCGCCACATAGGCTGGAAACACAAAATCGTCGATAGAGATGATGTCTTGAAAGCTTCCCATGGTGGTCTCCTGAAAAAACTATGCAGCCTGTTTCACAGGCGCGTTTACAAATCTGTTCGCAATTTCCAGATTTCAGGAAACAGTACCACATCAAGCATTTTGCGTAAATACCCAACGCCGTTGGTGCCGCCCGTGCCGCGTTTGAAGCCGATGATGCGCTCCACCGTCGTCACGTGTCGAAAGCGCCAAAGCCGGAAACTGTCTTCCAGGTCGGTCAGTTTTTCGCCCAGTTGGTACAGCTCCCAGTGCTGTTTTGGGTCGCGGTAGGCGACCAGCCAAGCTTGCTCGACCGCGTCGCTGGCCTGGTAGGGCTGGGTCCAGTCGCGCTGGGTGTGCGAGTCGGGGACGGCCAAGCCGCGCCGCGCCAGCAGTTTGAGTGACTCGTCGTACAGCGAGGGGGCTTCAAACGCTGCCTGCACGATCGCCAGCAAGTCGGGTCGATGCGCGTGGGGCTGCAGCATGTCGGCATTTTTGTTGCCCAAGGCGAACTCGATGCAGCGGTATTGCGCGCTTTGGAAGCCGCTCGATTTCGCCAGGTAGGGTCGTATAGCGCTGTATTCGGGTGGTGTCATGGTCGCCAGCACGTCCCACGCCGTCACCAGCTGGCCCATGATGCGGCTCACCCGCGCCAGCATCTTGAAGGCGCTGTGCAGGTCGTCGGCGGCGATGCAGCGGATGGCGGCATGCAGCTCGTGCAGCATCAGCTTCATCCACAGCTCGCTGGTCTGGTGCTGGATGATGAACAGCATCTCGTTGTGGTCGGGCGAGAGCGGTTGTTGCGCGTTCAAAATAGCATCCAGCTGCAGATAATCGCCGTAGCTCATGTCTTGGCTGAAATCCAGCTGCGCGTCGTGCTGCGCGGGATCATTTGGGGTGTAGGGACAACCCTGGGTTGGATGGTTCATCAGGTCACCGCCTGTTTTTGGTTGAATTCGGGGCGTTTCCATGCCTCTGAGACCAAGACCTGGCGCAAATGTTCAACAGCGTGCCAGACGTCCTCAAACCCGATGTACAGCGGGGTGAAACCAAAGCGCAGGATGTCCTTGTGCGCTTGGCCGTCGCCGGCGCGGTAGTCGCCAATCACGCCGCGGGCGATCAGGGCCTGCACGATGGCGAAAGCACCGGAATTTCCAGCCAGTCCAGCGCCATGCTCGCGCGTCAGGCAGACCTGCGAGCCGCGCTGGTCGTGGGCCATGGGGGTCGCTAGGCCGATGCCAAAGCCAGCACAGCGTTCTTCCACCAAGGCAATGAACAAGTCCGTCAACGCCAGCGACTTGGTTCGCAACGCCGCCATACCGCCAAACGCCTCGGCTGCCATGAACACGTCCAGCCCGCAGTCCAGCGCCGCCATGCTGAGGATAGGTTGGGTGCCGCACAAATAGCGGTTCACGCCGGGAGCGGGGCGGTAGTCGGGGGTGAAGTCAAAGGGCGTGGCGTGGCCCCACCAGCCAGCCAGCGGTTGCCAGAAACGCTCAGTGTGCTTGGGGTTGACCCAGACAAACGCCGGTGCACCAGGCCCGCCGTTGAGGTATTTGTAACCGCAACCGATGGCAAAGTCGGCCTTGGCGGTGGTCAAATCCACCGGTACCGCTCCCGCACTGTGCGCCAAATCCCACACGGTCAGGATGCCGGCGGCGTGCGCGGCCTGCGTCACGGCAGGCATGTCGTGCATCGCGCCTGTGCGGTAGTTGACGTGGGTGAGCATCAAAATCGCCACGTCTGGGGTCAAAGCGGCGGCAATCTCGTCCGGCTCCACCAATTTCAGCGTGTAGCCGCGCTCCCGGCACAGTGCTTCGGCGATGTAGAGGTCGGTTGGGAAGTTACTGCGCTCGCTGACGATCAGTTTGCGCGTCGGTGCGTCGGCGGCAGCGATGTTCAGCGCGGCGCTGAGTACTTTGTAGAGGTTGATGGAGGTGGTGTCGGTGGCGACGACTTCACCGGCGTTCGCGCCAATCAGCCGGGCGATTTTGTTGCCGGCTTTCTGCGGTGACTCAAACCAGCCGGCGGTGTTCCAGCTGCGGATCAAACCCACACCCCACTCCTGCGTTAACACCTCGGCAACGCGGGCGGCGGTGGCTTTGGGCAGCACGCCCAGAGAGTTGCCGTCCAGGTAGATCACACCGGGTGGCAGGCTGAACTGGTCTTTGAGGGAGCGCAAGGGGTCTTTTGAGTCAAGTTCTTGGCAGTGGGCTAGGGTAGACATAGGGATTTAATCAAAGTGAGAGTATGAAGGTATCATTGCTAATATATGTGTGGTGTCGGTTTAAACCAACAAGTCGCCAACAAATTTTCAACAAAGTTAACAGCAAAATTAATCTTAAAAGTTAAGAGTTCAACATGACGCAATTTGCCGCTTTCCCCAGCAACCGTCCACGCCGCTTGCGCCGCGATGCCTTTACCCGCAACCTGGTGCGTGAAAATGCCGTCACACCGAACGATCTGATCTACCCGGTCTTCGTGTTGGATGGTCAGAATCGCCGCGAAGTCGTCAAATCCATGCCCGGCGTCGAGCGTGTGAGTTTGGATTTATTGCTGCCCGTGGCCGAAGAATGCGTCAAGCTGGGCATCCCCGTGATGGCGTTGTTCCCGG
Source organism: Polaromonas sp. (assembly GCA_043740415.1). GTDB lineage: Bacteria > Pseudomonadota > Gammaproteobacteria > Burkholderiales > Burkholderiaceae_C > Aalborgiella. The sequence continues at coordinate 14,863 of JAYUCJ010000254.1, forward strand.
TGATTGATGCCAGCTTGAAAACCCCTGATGGCAAAGAAGCCTTCAACCCCGACGGCCTGGTGTCGCGTGTGGTGCGTGAGCTGAAAAAGTGTTTCCCTGAATTAGGTGTGATGACCGATGTGGCGCTGGACCCTTTCACTAGTCACGGTCAAGACGGATTGTTAGACCCGAACCCGTCAGAGAACAACTACATCATGAACGACGCCACGGTTGAGGTGCTGTGTAAGCAAGCGCTCACTCAGGCGCAAGCCGGCGTGGATATTGTCGCCCCCAGTGACATGATGGACGGCCGGATCGGGGCGATTCGCAACGCTTTGGAGACCAATGGCTTCATCCATACCCGCATCATGGCCTACAGCGCCAAGTACGCCTCAGCGTTTTACGGGCCGTTTCGCGATGCGGTGGGCTCGGCTGCGAATTTAGGCGTGGCCAATAAAAAGGTCTACCAGATGGACCCCGGCAACAGCGACGAAGCCCTGCGCGAAGTGGCGCTGGATCTCGCCGAGGGTGCGGACATGGTGATGGTTAAACCCGGCATGCCGTACCTGGATATCGTGCGCCGCGTCAAAGACGAGTTCAAAGTGCCAACCTTTGCCTACCAAGTCAGCGGCGAATATGCCATGCTCAAAGCCGCTGCTCAAAACGGCTGGTTAGACCACGATGCGGTGATGATGGAGAGTCTTATGGCTTTCAAACGTGCCGGTGCAGATGGCATATTGACTTATTTTGCGCTGGATGCGGCGCGCTTGATTCGCGGAAGTAGAGGGTAATTAAATGAGTAAGAAAAATCAAATGCCAACGGTCGTAGATTTATTTGCTGGTGCTGGAGGCTTGTCGGAAGGTTTAAAAAAAGCGGGCTTCAATTCTATTCTTGCAAACGAATATGACGAAATGGCTGCTACGACTTTTAAACACAATCACCCGAGTGTTCCAATTCTTGTGAAAGACATCAGAGATTTGTCAGTAGATGAAATACTTCAAATAACTGGGAAAAAAGAAGGTGAAATTTCTCTGGTTTGCGGTGGGCCCCCTTGTCAAGGGTTTAGTTTGGCGGGGCCAAGAATGGCCGATGATCCACGGAACATCATGTTTAAAGAATTCGTCCGAATTGTGGACGGGTTGAAACCAAGCATTTTTCTATTTGAAAATGTATCTGGAATTATGAGTATGTCGGGCGGGGCTGTTTTAAAGGCAATCGTTCAAGAGTTTACGGATATTGGATATAACTGCGGATATCAATTATTGAATGCCGCAGATTATGGCGTTCCGCAAGCTCGTCCAAGGTTCATATTGATTGGCGTCAGAGATGGGCAGCATATTGGATTTCCACAACAAACGCATACTGCAGAACGCAAACCCAATGGCGATTTATTTGCTGGGCAGTTGAAAAAGCATTTAACAGTTTGGGACGCCATTAGTGATTTGCCTGTGATATATCAAGGTGACGGCACAGAGGAAATGACAAGCACCTGTAACTATGTAAATGCATATCAAGCGGAAAGGCGCGGAAATAGACATCCAGGCTTGGTTTTTAACCATCGAGCGACAAAACACAGTGAAAAAATAGTAGAAAGATATGCTGCTATTCCTGAAGGGAAAAATGGCGCGCATCTCCCTGAAGAATTACGAACTAAGAAAGTAAACGTTTTTAAATTAGACAGAGAGAAACCAGCGAGAACCATAACGTGCAATCATCGAACAGACATTCTTCATCCTGTGATACCTAGAGGAACCACGGTTCGAGAAGCTGCTCGTCTTCAATCATTTGATGACGATTATCAGTTTTTTGGAAATTTAACTCGTAAAGCAAAATTCGTAACGCAAGATGATCAAGTGGGTAACGCCGTGCCACCATTACTTGCTAAGGCTATTGGTGAGCATATTAAAAAGAGTATGAAATGGTAACAAAAAAAAATACCCAAAAATCTGAACCAGCAATATTTAAAACTCTTGCTGAGGCTTCAGCTTTCTTAAACTCTAAAAAACCCGCTTTTATTCCAACAATCGATGTTGAGCAATACGAATATGAAGTCGTTTTCAGCGATGGGTCGGAATTTGGGAGATCACTCAGTACGTTGGCAAAAGTTATAGAAACCAATACGCAGCTTTCGATCTTGGTGACGCACATGCAATCAATCAAGCAAAGTTGATGCAAATCGTCATCTTCACCCAAGGCAGTTTGCAGTTTGTAGACCAACTGCCCAGCAGTTCTCCCAGCGACGGTTTTGTGTGGGTGTTTACTGACCGCGAATCCATATCGACGGATCTGCCGGCCCTGCAAACCCTGGCGCAGCAGGTGGGTGGTTCTGCCTTGCTGGACTTGCATTGCCTAGATTTAGCTTCTGCGACACACCCCTCACATTACGACTACACCTCGGTCTATGATTTGGTGATTTTTCGCCGTTTGATCACCGCAACAGAAGCGGCCAAGGCCAAGTTGGAGGCGGAACTAGACAACGTGGAGCAGGGTCTCGCCGTGAAGCCAGCACGCAAACGCGGCCCACCGGTATTCAACCGCATCAGTACCCGCGCGGTGGGCTTTGTTCAGTTTGACAAACTGCTTATCAGCGTCCACCCCAGCGGGTGCTACACAGCGAAGTCTTTTGTCGAGCGTTACTTGAAAGAGGCCGTGCAAACTGAAAATGCAACTGCCTTGTTTGCCGCCGCGCGTAGCCGCCTGCCAAGCAGCCCCGCAGACTTGATGCTGCGCATGATCAATATGATGGTTGACAGTTATCTCGACTTGCGCAAAGACCTGTCCACGCAATTAGACCATTGGCAAACTGAGCTGCTGAATCCGCGTTCCCACTTTACGAATTGGAATGCGCTGATGGCGGCGCGCAATGAGTTGCACACGCTGGAAGACCTGTGCGAAGAGCAGCATGACGCCATGCAAGAGTGGCTGGACACCATGCGCGAACAGTCGTCCATCCTGGTCAAACTAACCAGCCAAGCTGAGCACGATGGCTTGGTCGCGCGGGCTCGGGATGTGATTGAACATATCGAGCGTGTGGTTCACCATGTGAGGCGCTTGGAGCAATCGGCCGAGTCAGCGATTCAAATCCATTTTGGCGCGCAAAGCAACCGCACCAACGACATCATGCGGACTTTGACCGCGCTGACCGCCATTTTCTTGCCGCTGAATTTAATCACCGGTTTTTTTGGCATGAATTTTGAGACTTTTCCCTTGATTCATTACCAAAATGCATTGCTGTGGACGATGGTGTTCATGGTTTCTATCGCAGGGGCGTTGGGTCTCGTTTTTTGGCGCAAACGTTATATTGCCCGTACAGGCCGGTAAATATGTTCATTTTTTTAGGAAGTTCTGTAAATGACGCATAAAAAAATTGTTTTGATCACGGGTGCTTCGCGCGGTATTGGTGCTGCAACGGCATTGCTTGCGGCTAAGCAGGGTTGGGTTGTTGCGGTGAATTATGTGGCCAATTCGCTGGCTGCCGATGACATCGTTCGGCAAATTCGTGCTGTTGGTGGCACGGCCATGGCGATTCAGGCGGATGTTGCTGTTGAAGCAGACGTCATGCGCATGTTTCAAGAAGTGGATGCCAAGCTAGGCCGAATCAGCGGCTTGATCAACAATGCGGGCGTGGTCGATATGCCCTCCCGCGTGGACGGCATGAGCGTTGAGCGTTTGACCCGTATGTGGACGACGAATATCACCAGCAGCTTTGTCTGCGCACGTGAAGCCGTCAAACGCATGAGCACCAAACTGGGGGGCGAAGGCGGCAGCATCGTCAATTTGTCCAGCGCTGCGGCAAAACTCGGTTCGCCGGGTCAATATGTTGATTATGCCGCCAGCAAAGCTGCGATAGATGCCTTCACCATCGGTTTGGCCAAAGAGGTGGCGTTAGAAGGCATTCGCGTTAATGCTGTGCGTCCCGGCATTATTGATACAGACATTCATGCCTCAGGCGGTTTGCCAGACCGCGCTGCACAAGTCGCACCTTTGGTGCCCATGCAGCGTGCAGGCACCGCGCACGAAGTGGCTGAAGCGATAGTTTGGCTGCTTTCAGACGAATCCAGCTACAGCACCGGCTCGTTTATTGATGTGACAGGTGGCCGCTGATGGCACCTTGCGTCTAGTTTTTGAGGATACATGCGATGACTGATACCGAACTATTGATCGAGCAACGCGGCGCTGTACTGTGGCTCACCATCAACCGCGAAGCGCGGCGCAATGCCATGAGTCACAACGTGCTGGCGGGCTTGCAACAGGCTATTGATGCAGCACAGACCAACCGCAGTATTCTGGCTATTGTCATTACCGGCGCTGGCAGCAAAGCCTTTTGCGCTGGGGCTGATCTGCAGTCAGCAAACGCATTTACAACAGATTATTCAGACCCCACTGGCCACCTAGCGCGTGTGCTGCGCAGCGCCAAAGCCAGCCACATCCCGCTGATAGCGCGGGTCAACGGCGCTTGTATGGCCGGCGGCATGGGGCTGATGGCAATGTGCGACATGGCAGTCAGCTCGCCAGAGGCTGTGTTTGGCCTGCCAGAGGTCAAAGTCGGCGTCTTCCCCGCGCAGGTGCTGGCCGTCTTGCAGCATTTGATCCCCAAGCGGAAATTGGCCGAAATGTGCCTCACCGGCGAACCCATCACATCTTCTCAGGCGTTGGAAATTGGCTTGATCAACTACGTTAGCACAGAAGCAGGCTTGGAAAGCTTGGATATCAAACTGCAATGGCTGCTAGGCCGCGTGCTGGACAAATCCCCCGCCGCCATCCGCCGTGGTTTGTACACCATGAAGAAGATTGAAGCGATGTCGTTTGAAGAAGCAATGTCGTTTACCGAAAGTCAAATCGCCCTGTTCACACTGACGGAAGACGCCAAAGAAGGCCAGAAAGCCTTTCAAGAGAAGCGTAAACCGCAATGGACGGGGCGATAATAGCGTAAATCAGTCTATTTTGCTATATATTTAGGCTATGTCAACGTTAGTTGTTGAAATCAAATATAGGCATAGAAAACAGCGTTGCTGCATCGGCTAACTCGTTGATTTATATAGAGTCTATTT
>JAYUCJ010000255.1:0-52968 GCA_043740415.1 Polaromonas sp.
CAAGCTCAGCGGCGTGGCCAGCGGCGAGCGGAAGCGATCGACCAGGGCGCCGACAGTGGTGCCGAACAGCGAAGCCAAGGACTGCATGCGCAGGGCCGCTCCCGACAGGCCGAGCTGATCCAGCGCGGCGCGGTTGGCACCGACGATCCTGCCGTCGGGGTTGACCGCCAGGATGCCCTCCATCAGCGTGCCGAGAAACTCGACGCGGCCGTGGAAGTGCAAACGCATGACATGCCGCAGGTCATCGGACAGCCAGTGGTTCTCGATCATCCGCGCGCTCATCTTCACCAGCGCCATGGTGTGCGGGTGGTAGCTGGGGTGCTCGCCGCTCACGTCGAGCGCACCCAGGATGTTGCCGCGAGGGTCGAGGATCGGTGCCGCCGAGCAGGTCAGGAAATGGTTGGCGTGCATGAAGTGCTCGTCGGCGTGGACGAGCGTGGGCAGTTCGGCCACCAGCGCGGTGCCGACGGCATTGGTGCCCTTGGCCGGTTCGCTCCAGTTGACGCCGGGTTGCAGCGCGACCTTGCTGGCCTTGGCCAGGAAGTCGTCGTCGCCGATCGAGTGGATGATGGTGCCGGCGGCGTCGCACAGCACCACCATGCTGTGGCTGTTGACGATCTGCTCGTGCAGCATCTCCATCACTGGCGCGGCATGGCTGTACAGGCGCAGGTTGCGCTCGCGCGCCAGGGTCAGGTCGGAGCGGCCCAGCGGATCGTGATCGGGCCGCTCGATGCGCGACAGGCCCAGGGCGGCGCAGCGCTCGTGCGACTGGTCGATGATGTCGATGTGCGCGCTCGGCAACTGCAGCGAGCCGGCAATCGGCCGGTAGGGATCGATGGCGGTGCGGCGCGTGCGTGCGCCGCGGGCCGCTGACCACGCGGTGCCTGACATGAAGATCCTTTGCCCGCCCGAGGGCGGTTTGTCTCTCATTATTGACGGCAGAGCTTGCACTCGAGTTGGCGCCAACACCATCGGGGCCTGCCGCGCAAGTGTTGCAAGTCGCCCACCTGTCGCAGGGTGGAGCAGGGCGTTCAGGGTTTGACCTAGGTAGGCGCCTGGGCAGCCACTGTCGAAGATAGGTCGGTCTGAGCCTAGGGGCGCGCCAGGGTGCGCCGCTGGCCGGCCATAGGCGCTTCGATTCAAGCAAAGGGACCCTCGACCATGCAAAAGACCCTGCACATCAACCCCGAGAAATGCACCGGCTGTCTCCAATGCGAGATGGCCTGTTCGTTCGAGAACTACGCCACCTACGCGCCGGCCAAGTCGCGCATCAAGGTCTTCGACTTTCATCACACCGGGCGCAAGGTGCCCTACACCTGCACCCAGTGCGACGAGGCCTGGTGCCTGCATGCCTGCCCGGTCGAGGCGATCACGCTGGACAAGCTGACCGGTGCCAAGGTGGTGAACGATGCCACCTGCGTCGGCTGCAAGGTCTGCACCATCGCCTGCCCATTCGGCACCATCAACTACGTGCAGGAAACCGGCAAGGTGCAGAAATGCGATCTGTGCGGTGGCGACCCGGCCTGCGCCACCGCCTGCCCCACCGGCGCGATCACTTATGTCGATGCCAACTGGACCGGCTTGAACAAGATGGCCGCCTGGGCTGACAAGCTCGGGAATCAGCCAACTGCGCAACCTTCAGCCTAAGGAGAACACATCATGTCTTGGGCAGGAAAAATCCTTCGCGTCAATCTCACCGCCGGCACTGTCAAGTCGGAGCCGCTGAACATGGACTGGGCCCGCGCCTACTTGGGCTCGCGCGGCCTGGCCACCAAGTACATCGTCGACGAAGTCGACCCCAAGGTCGACCCACTGTCGCCGGCCAACAAGCTGATCTGGGCCACCGGCCCGCTGACCGGCACGATGGCCTCCACCGGCGGCCGCTACACGGTGGTCACCAAGGGCCCGCTGACCGGCGCCATTGCCTGCTCGAATTCGGGCGGCTATTGGGGTGCCGAGCTGAAGATGGCCGGCTGGGACATGGTCATCTTCGAAGGCAAGTCGGCCAAGACGGTGTACCTGTTCATCGAGGACGACGTGGCCGAGTTGCGCGACGCCGCGCACCTGTGGGGCGGCAGCGTCTGGCACACCGAGGAGACGATCAAGAAGCAGCACCAGGACCCGCTGATCCGCGTTTCCTCCATCGGCCTGGCGGGCGAGAACCAGGTGCTGTTCGCCGCGGTGGTCAACGACCTGCACCGCGCCGCCGGCCGCTCGGGCGTCGGCGCCGTGATGGGCAGCAAGAACTTGAAGGCGATTGCCGTGCGCGGCACCAAGGGCGTGGGCAATATCGCCGACCCCAAGGAGTTCATGCGCGTCACCTTCGAGAAGAAGAAGATCCTGGCCGACAACGCCGTCACCGGCCAGGGCCTGCCGACCTATGGCACCCAGGTGCTGATGAACGTCATCAACGAGATCGGCGCACTGCCGACGCGCAACCACCGCGACAACCAGTTCGAAGGCGCCAAGGACATCTCGGCCGAAGCCATGGCCACCCCGCGCAAGAGCGACGGCAAGAAACACCTGGTGACCAACCAGGCCTGTTTTGGCTGCACCATCGCGTGCGGTCGCATCAGCAAGATGGACGAGAACCACTTCACCATAGTCAACAAGCCGCAGTACCGCGGCGCGAACGGCGGCCTCGAATACGAAGCCGCCTGGGCCCTGGGTGCCGCCAACGGCGTGAACGACCTCGAAGCGCTGCAGTACGCCAACATGTTGTGCAACGAAGAGGGCATCGACCCGATCAGCTTCGGCACCACCGTCGGCGCCGTAATGGAACTCTATGACATGGGTGTGCTCACCAAGGAGCAGATCGGCATCGAGGCCAAGTTCGGCTCGGCCCACGCGCTCGCGTTCCTGACCGAGGAAACCGTCAACGGCCGCGGCTTCGGCAAGGAAATCGGCCAGGGCTCCAAGCGCCTGACCGCGAAGTACGGCTACCCGGAACTCAGCATGAGTTCCAAGGGCCAGGAGTTCCCGGCCTACGACGGACGCGCGATCCAGGGCATGGGTCTCGCGTATGCCACCAGCAACCGGGGTGGCTGCCACCTGCGTGGTTACACGGTTGCGTCCGAGGTGCTGGGTATTCCGGTCAAGACCGATCCGCTCGAGCATGAAGGCAAGCCCGACCTGGTCAAGGCATTCCAGGATGCGACTGCCGCATTCGATTCCTCCGGCCTGTGTATCTTCACCACCTTCGCCTGGGGCCTGCAGGATCTGGCGCCACAAATGGCCGCCGCGTGCGGCGAGCAGTACACGACCGAAGAATTGGCGAAGATCGGCGAGCGCATCTGGAACATGGAGCGCGAGTTCAACAACCGCGCTGGCTTCACCGCGAAAGACGACAGCTTGCCAAAGCGCTTGCTGGAAGAAGCATGCAAAACGGGTCCGGCCAAAGGCAAGGTCAACATGCTGGCTGAAATGATGCCGAAGTACTATGCCGCACGTGGCTGGGACACAGAAGGCCGCCCTACGCAAGCAACGCGCGAACGACTCGGACTTTAATTCTAGGCTCCAAGCAAGGTCATAAAGTAAGGTCATACATATGCATCACGTCATCATCGGCGGTGGCCCCGCCGGCGTTATCGCTGCTGAAACCATACGCAAGCAGGCGCCGTACGACAACATCACCATTGTCAGTGATGAAGCCGTACCGGCCTACTCGCGCATGGCGATTCCTTATCTGCTGATGGGCAATGTGAATGAAGTTGGGACATATCTGAGAAAAGACCCGTCACACCTTAAAAATCAACATGTAAATTGGGTACAAGCAGGCGTAAATCATGTCGATATTGCTACTAAAAAGATAGCTTTTAATTCTGGCGTAGAAATCACGTTTGACACTTTGTTGATAGCGACAGGCTCGCACCCCATCAAGCCACCTATTCCCGGCATTGACTCAGAAGGTGTTCACACCTGCTGGACCATGGAGGATGCACGCCACATCATGGCGCTGGCGACCAAAGGCTCACGGGTGTTGCAACTGGGTGCGGGCTTCATCGGCTGCATCATCATGGAAGCACTGGCCGCCCGTGGCGTGAAACTCAGCGTCGTGGAAATGGGCGACCGCATGGTACCGCGCATGATGGGGCCCACCGCTGGCGGCATGATTCGCGATTGGGTGCAAGCCAAAGGTGTTGAAGTTTTTACGGCTACTAAAGTTGAATCCATTGAAGCTGGAACACCCTTGAAAGTGAAGTTAAGCAATGGCAAAACGGTGGAGGCTGATTTGGTCATCAGCGCAGCTGGCGTGCGGCCTGCGATTGGCTTTTTGAAAGATTCTGGCATCACATGCTTGCTGGGTGTGTTGACCGATGCGTATTTGCAAACCAATGTACCGGGTATTTTTGCAGCAGGCGACTGCGCGGAAGCGTTTGACAAGGTCACTGGCAAAACCATCGTCAGCGCCATTCAGCCCAACGCTGCTGAGCAAGCACGTGTTGCTGGGATGAACATGGTGGCCTGCAGCCGTGGCAAAGCCATGCAAGCCGAACTAAAGGGTGTGACGCAAATCAACGTGCTGGACACGCTGGGCTTGATCTCAACCAGCTTTGGCGACTGGCAAGGCCAGCCCGGCGGCGAGCAAGTAGAGCTGACTGATCTAAAAAATGGAAAACACTTGAGTTTGCAGTTCAAAGACGATGTGATGGTGGGCTGCAACAGCGTGGGTTGGACTGAACATGTGGGCGTGATGCGCGGGTTGGTGGAAGGCAAAGTCAAACTCGGCGCGTGGAAAGAGCAGCTCAAAGCTGATCCTACCAAACTCATGCAAGCCTACATCGCCAGTGCGCAAGGGCAGCAAGCGTGGGCTGGCGCGCAAGACGAGCGACGTCGATAAGCTGTGATTGGTAAAATGGGTAGCCATGAACATCACGCTTAAGTTATTTGCCTCGCTCACCGACTACCTCCCCGCCGAATCAAAATACACCAACATTGTGGCGTTGGATGTTGCGGTGGGTACAACCATTGGCAATATCATTGAACAGCACAATTTGCCGCCTAAATGGGTGCATCTGGTGCTTGTCAACGGCGTTTATATTTACCCTGAGCAGCGTATGACGCACACTTTGGCAGAAGGCGATGTCTTGGCCATTTGGCCGCCTATAGCTGGCGGATAAATGCAGTCTTTTTACGCCGATAAATTTGAGCGCGAGATGGGATGCACCGAAGAAGATTGGCTACGTCTTCTTCCCGCCGCGATGGGCGACAACCACTGGAAACTTCAAACCAGCTCAGCAGGTGTGCGCATTGGCGATGGCGCACTTGGGCTGAAATGGCAAGTCGGCGAACCACGCAACATTGGCTTGGTGAGCATGCCCAGATTATTGGTCAGCTTTCGATTTGCAGGTTTGACTGACGAAGAACGCTACACCTTCATGAAGCGCTTTGATTTGTATATGCACCGCGGTGGTGGCTAACCTAAATTTATCTTACTTACTCTAGCCAAGTCGTGAACTCTGCGGCTGGCACGCGCGGAGTGTTAAAGCTGTTGACCTTGTCATTTGTGTCCGCATAGCCCAAAGCCATGCCACAAACCAGCAACTCATCCTCAGCCGCGCCAATATGCGGCATCACGATGTTGGCAAAGCCGTTCCAAGCTGCCTGTGGGCAAGTGTGCAAGCCGTGGCCCCGCGCTGACACCATGATGTTTTGCAACAGCATGCCCGCATCCACCAAGCTGCCGCGCCCCATGACGCGGTTGATGGTGAACATCAAGCCCACAGGCGCATCAAAAAACTTGAAGTTACGCTGGTGCTGCGCATGCATTTTGTCTTTGTCCCCTTTGCCAATATCCAGCAAACCATACAAACTCCAACCATTCTCACGGCGGCGGTCGATGAAGGGGCTGACCCATTTTTCTGGGTAATAGTCGTACGATTCTTTGTAATCAGCCGCTAAAGCTGGGTTGGCGCGAATCGCATCGTGTGCCGTACACACTTTGTCAACCAAGCTGTCGCGGCTTGCGCCTTGGAGTACATAGACTTTCCACGGCTGGGTGTTGGTGCCGGATGGTGCGCGGCTGGAGACTTCTAAAATCTGTTCCAACAACTCACGCGGCACAGCTTGCTGGGTAAACGCCCGTGCTGACATGCGGCTGGTGATGGCGGTATCTACCGCGTTTAAATTCTTACTCATTTTCAAAGCTTCAGACATTGTTTATTTTCTCCAAGACAGATTTTAGAGTTAAAGGCAGCGGCACCGGGCGGCGCGTTTGTTGGTCGACATAGACGTGAATAAAGTGACCTTTGGCGGCGCAAACCACGAAATCGCCATGTTCATCGGCTGTGAAAACACCCAACTCATAGCGCACGCTTGAGCCGCCCAAACTTGCAATGCGAAAGCCCACTTCGACAGGCTGCGGAAAGACGACGGGCGCAAAGTAATTGCAATGCGTTTCCACGACCAAACCAATCGTCGCCCCGTCGTGAATATCCAAAGCGCCCTGCTCGATCAAATACGCGTTCACCGCCGTGTCAAACCAAGCGTAGTAGACAACGTTGTTGACGTGACCGTACGCATCGTTGTCTGCCCAGCGGGTGTTGATGCGTCTGAAGAGGTGGTACGCATTGTGCGGCTCGGGAGCGGGACGCATTGCAGGGTTAGTTAAAGTGCTGGGAGGTGTGCTGGGCATGTGTGTGATTGTCTAATTGGCTACTTACTTGAAGCTTTATTCTGCCAGCTTTGCCACTTGGCCAAGTACGCTAAGGCGACACGATAGGTGTTCATTTGCACTTGCACAGTGTCGTCGATGTTGTTGCCATAGCCGCCTGCCATGCTAAAAGCTAGGGGAATTCGGCGCTGCCACGCCCAGTCAAACACCCGCCTGTCCCGCGCTTCCAGGCCGTCGTAAGTGAGCTTGAGCCGCCCCAACCTGTCCCCTTCGTGCGGGTCAGCGCCTGCTAAATAGATGATCAAACCTGGCTTGAATCGCCGCTCCAGCTCATCCAACCCTTGGTCCAGCGCATGCAAATAGGCATCGTCTTGGCAGCCATCGGGCAGCTCAATGTCTAGATCACTGGCTTCTTTGCGGAAGGGGAAGTTCTTTGCGCCGTGCAGGGACAAGGTAAACACACTGTCGTCGTTTTGGAAGATGCTGGCCGTGCCGTTGCCTTGGTGCACATCCAAGTCAATCACCGCCACATGCAGCGGTTTATGCAAGTTCACCTTGTCACGACTCCACTCTGCCTGCATCAGACGCGCAGCCACTGCTGAGTCGTTGAACACACAAAACCCACTGCCTTTGTGCGCATACGAGTGGTGCGTACCGCCGGCAATATTCGCAGCCAAGCCGTTGTTAAACGCTGAGCGGCAAGCATCTATCGTCGCTCCGACTGACAACCGCGCCCGCGCCACCATGGCCTCGCTCCACGGAAAGCCAATCTCACGCATCGCCGGCGCGGCAATGCTGCCACTGGTCAGCTCGCGTATGTACTCAGGCGTGTGCGCCAACGCCAGCATACCGTCACTGGCGGGGGAAGCGGTTTTCAGCGCTATGCCTTGGTATTCAGCGACCAACCTGTCCCGTAGCATGTGGTACTTGGCCATGGGGAAGCGGTGCCCTTGTGGCAATGGCAAAACAAATTGACCGGTGTAGTAAACATCCATTGACGCGTCCATCAAACATCCATAGAAACATGCATAAAGCGTGATTGTGTCAGGCCTGTGTTTTTTGATGAATATCAAGGTTTTTAGAAACTCATCTCTAATTTGCTGCACTGCAACATAAAACGCTTGCAAAGCTTGGTAATAACCCTATAATTCAACCCATGCTGCACTGCAACATAAAAAGTTTCAGCGCAGTTCTTAGAGTAAAAGCGAGAGAAGGCGAAATTAATTATTCACTTCACATGCTTTATTTATAGTTTTTTAAATTTAATAGATTGGAAATTACCATGTTGACCGTAGAACAAATCGTAGCCTCAAACAAAGCCAACCTCGACACCTTGTTTGGCCTGACCACCAAAGCCTTCGCTGGCGTTGAAAAAATGCTTGAGTTGAACGTGACCGCAGCCAAAGCCGCTTTGGCTGAGACTTCAGAGCACGCTAAAGCCTCTATGAGCGTGAAAGATGCACAAGAATTTTTGGCTTTGCAAGCCGGTTTGATCCAGCCTATGGCTGAAAAATCAGCGGCTTACAGCCGTCACCTGTATGACATCGCTACCAGCGCTGGCGCAGAATTCACAAAAAACGTAGAAGAGCAATCTGCTGAAGCGCAGAAGAAATTCATGGGCTTGGTTGAAACAGCATCTAAAAACGCACCAGCTGGCTCTGAGTCTGCTGTAACCTTGATGAAAAGCGCTGTTGCTACTGCAAACAACGCATTTGAATCAGTGCAAAAGTCTGTCAAACAAGCAACTGAAATGGCTGAGAAAAACTTCGCAACTGCTTCAGAAACAGCGATGAAGGCAACTGCATCAGCTACTGCCACTAAAAAACGTTAATTAACGTTCTGTCTGGTTCAAGCCTCACGGTTTGAGCTAGCAGCAAAAAGCCACTCAGGTAACTGGGTGGCTTTTTTTACGTCTTTTGGCTATACAACATTTAATAGCTATTTAGGCAATAAATACACTGGCTAGAGTCTGTTTTTGGCACCTAAATTCACTATTATTTTGATGGCAAATTTAAAGATAAAACTCTACTGACTCTTCACCGCAATAGCCGTCCGCAACTGCGGCAGCGCCGCCAGCATCGCCGCCCTGCCCGCCTCAATCGAGCGGCGTTTCGACGCAAAATCTGCACTAGCCACCCCCGCCAGCGCGGGACGCACGGCGACATCGGCCTCTCTCAGCTCAAAGATGTTGATGGATCGGCTCATGATGGCGAAGGTTTGCAGCAAAATATCCAAAGTTCCCAGCGCGGGGTTGCTCTCTGGCGTGGCGGAGATATCGACCGCAATGACCACTTCCGCCCCCATTTGCCGCGCGTAGCGTACTGGAACTGGGGATACCAAACCGCCATCCACATATTCACGTGTGCCGATTTTGACCGGTTGAAAGACGGCGGGTACGGCGCTGGAGGCGCGTACAGCCGTGGCAGTGTCGCCCCGCATGAACAGCACGCCTTGGCCGCTGTGCAAATCTGTCGCGACAATGCCCAGCGGCATAGGAAACGACTCAATGGTTTTGCCGCCAACTTGGCTGCTGACATAACGCGCCAGCGCTTCGCCGCGCAGCATGCCTCGGCTCAAAAAGGGCAGTGTCCAGTCCGTCAAGGCCGCTTCTTCCATGGTTTCAGCGACGGTTTGCAGCTGTGCGCCGGTTTTACCACTGGCATAAATGGCCGCGACCAAGCTGCCTGCGGACGTGCCGACCACCAGGTCGGGCTTGATGCCGGCCTCTTCCAGCACCTGAATCACCCCAATATGCGCAAAGCCACGCGCTGCGCCACCACCCAAGGCGAGGCCGATTTTGGGTAGACGTTTGGTGATGACAGGGGGTGTGATCGGCATTGTAGGCACGGGCGGCACGGTGGTACAACCGATCAAATAAGCACCTAAAAGCGACACCAAAAGCAGTTTTACACCTACAAAGCATATGTTTTTAGGCACAGCTGTCAACGCGCCATCAGCTGTCGCGTTATAATTAAGAATGATTCGCATTTGCAATAAGTTTTCCCGCTAATTTTTTCACTAACTCTTTTAATTACTTTTTAAGGACTCACCATGTTCAAGCGTTCAGTAACTACTTTGACTTGCCTCGCTGCAGCCTGCGGCGCGTTGTTGTCAATTCAAACCGCCCTAGCGCAAAGTTCTGAGAAAGTGCTCAACCTGTATTCTGCACGCCATTACGCCACGGACGAGGCGCTGTACAGCACCTTTACAAAAACGACTGGCATCAAAATCAACCGCGTGGATTCTGACGACGCAGGCATCATCACCCGCTTGAAAGCCGAAGGCGCCGCCTCTCCTGCTGATTTGATTTTGCTGGTGGACGCCGCCCGTCTGACCAAAGCCGACGATGAAGGCCTGTTTCAACCCATCAAATCTAAACTGCTGGACGACGGCATTCCCGCCAATTTGCGTGCTGCAGCGACCAAAGAGGGCGTCACCTGGACCGGTTTTTCCACCCGCGCCCGCGTCATCGTTTATGACAAAGTCAAAGTCAAAAAAGACGATATTGACACCTACGAAGAGCTTGCCGACGCTAAAAACAAGGGCAAACTCTGCACCCGCTCTGGCTCACACCCGTACAACTTGAGCTTGTTCTCCTCCATCATGGAGCACTTGGGTGAGGCTAAAACCGAAGTCTTCCTCAAAGGCATGGTTGACAACATGGCGCGCGCACCCAAGGGCGGCGACACGGACCAAATCAAAGGTGTTGCCACAGGTGAATGCGGCATTGCCTTGTCCAACACCTACTACGTCGCCCGCATGATGCGCTCGACCAACCCTGAAGACAAAGCCATGATGGAAAAAGTCGGCATCGTCTTTCCTAACCAAGCCACTTGGGGCACGCACATGAACATCGCCGGTGGTGCCGTGGCGAAATACGCCAAAAACCGCGACAACGCGATTTTGTTCATGGAATACCTCGCCAGCCCCTTCGCGCAAGACCACTTTGCCAATGGCAACAACGAGTGGCCAACGGTCAAAGGCGTGGCTATTGACAACGCAGCTTTGAAAGCCATGAGCGGCGGAAGTTTCAAATCTGAGACGATTCCTTTGGCTGCCGTGGCTAAAAACCAAGCCAAAGTACAGCAGATGTTGGATCGTGTTGGTTATAAGTAAGCTATAAACTCTTGAGCTGAGCGATAATTGACCTTTACGTTAACGTAAGCGTCAACCATTTTTTCAACTCAAGAGGATTTATCCATGGACATCAAAGGCAAAGTATTCATCGTCACCGGCGGCGCATCAGGCTTGGGTGAAGGCACGGCGCACATGCTGGCAGCGGCAGGCGGCACGGTTGTGATTGCGGACATGCAGGCCGACAAAGGCGAAGCTATTGCTAAGGAAATTGGCGGCGCTTTTGTGAAGTGCGATGTGACTTCTGAAGCCGACGGCCAAGCCGTCGTCGCCAAAGCGGTGTCATTGGGCAAACTCATGGGTTTGGTCAACTGCGCAGGCATCGCCACCGGTGAAAAAACCGTCGGCAAAAACGGCCCGCACAACTTTGACACCTTCAAACGCACCGTCACCATCAACCTGATCGGCAGCTTCAACATGATTCGCCTCGCGGCTGATGCCATGTGCAAAAACGAGCCAGAAAGCACGGGCGAGCGCGGCGCGATCATCTCCACCGCATCCGTAGCCGCCTACGACGGCCAAATCGGCCAAGCCGCCTACAGCGCCTCCAAAGGCGGCGTGGTCGGCATGACACTGCCCATCGCCCGCGACCTGGCCCGCAACGGCATCCGCAACATGACCATCGCCCCCGGTATCTTCGGCACCCCCATGATGTTTGGCATGCCCCAAGACGTGCAAGACGCCCTAGCCGCCGCCGTACCGTTCCCATCACGTTTGGGTACGCCGCAAGATTACGCCAAACTGGCCAAGCATATTTTTGAGAACGACATGTTGAATGGCGAAGTGATCCGTCTGGATGGCGCGATTCGTCTGGCTCCGAAGTAAATCGAAACTCATTCGCTAAGAGTCTTCTAAAAGCCTGCATATCTTCGGATGTGCAGGCTTTTTTTCATTTAACATGGTTTAATATTTGACACATTTCCAAAACAACTATGAAAAACTTAATGCCTAAATCATCAAAGGATTCGGAAAAGTGGTGGCAAAAAACAGATTCAGACGGTTTTTGGGGGTGGATAGTATCTGCTGTTATTCTTTTACTTCTCCCACTCCTAATGAGCTATTGCAATGGTCAATAAATCGGATTGAGAATTGAATGAAAATTAAAATTGCCTCGGATGCACTCAATGCAAAAACACAGAATATTTTAGGAATCTTCTTTATTTTAGAAACTGTAGTGTTGCTTGTACTGTTTTTTCTGGGTTATATCTAAGTGGTTTATTTTGCTGCGTTTGGCATTTTGATTGCAACATTTTTCTTTTGGATTTTCCGCTTCAGAGGCTACGCCCCCGAACCGTACAGCAGCAGACCCTGCCAAGGCCGCGCTTGGAAAACCACTTTTCCAGAGAAATCAAAGCATGAAATTCGAGTATTTTTGCTAATATTCACAAACGCATTTGCTTTCCGACAGAATCAAAAACTACAAATTAATCCATGCGACGGCATTCTAGAGTTGTATCAAACCATCTATCCCACCAACCACTTTGGTATAGACAATCTGGAACTAGAAGCTTTTGCGCGAGATTTAGAGAAAAAATACAAAATCGATTTCAGTGCAATATGGAGCGAAGACCTTACTTTTGGTCGCTTGTACGAGTCTTGCAACCAATCAAAACCAAGTTTCATGAATAGCATCGGACAATAATGCAACCAATCTCATTCGGCGAACGAATAGCTACCGCATTTGTATCCTTAATAGCCACGGCAATTACGCTTTTCGCTGTGCCATTGATATTCTCAGCTATCGCTCACAATGGCAAACCTTTGCTTATGTATGGCTGGATTTTCTCTAAGTTGGGAATACTGACACTTTTTTTGTCAGCCATTGCAGGCTTTTCACTTGGTGCGGACAGAATGGCTAACGTATTCAGCTTTTTTTGGGGAACTCATTTGATTTGGGAAGAAGAATGGTTTCTGAGATTGACCGGCGTAATTGTTTTACTATTTGTTATTATTTTGTTTACCTATTTTATTAAAAAGTAATCTTAATTAGCTATATATTTCATAGCACCTTAGACAATAAATACGCCGGCTAGAGTCATATTTAAGGGGTAAAAATGACAACTTTCACCAAATTTGGCTATTCTGCGGCCTTAACCGCAATCACAGCGGCTTTACTCGCTGGCTGCGCGACAAATCAGCCCCAATTCACCTACACCGCCCCCATCCTTCCCGAAGCCGCCTCTGGCTTCACCGCAAAGCCTGGCTGGGCGACGAAAAAATTTGCTGTGGCGGCGGCGAATCCGCTGGCTACCGATGCGGGCTACCAGATTCTGAAAGCCGGCGGCAGCGCGGTGGATGCGGCGGTGGCGGTGCAGATGGTGCTGGGACTGGTGGAGCCGCAGTCTAGCGGGATTGGCGGCGGGGCGTTTTTGTTGCACCAAGATGGTAAAGCTAACGGGAAGATGGAAGCGTTCGATGGCCGCGAAACCGCGCCTGCAGCGGCGACCGAGTCGCTTTTCATGGGTGCAGACGGCAAACCGATGGCGTTTAACGATGCCGTGGTCGGTGGTCGCCCCGTTGGCGTGCCGGGCACGGTGCGCATGCTGGAGATGGCGCACAAGCAGCATGGCAAGCTGCCGTGGACGACGCTGTTTCAACCGGCGATTGCCTTGGCAGAGGGCGGCTTCAAGGTCAGCCCGCGATTGAACACACTCTTAACTGCTGAGAAATTCCTCAAAAACGACTCTGTGGCAGCGGCTTATTTTTACGATGCTACAGGTACAGCTTGGCCCGTGGGGCATGTGCTGAAAAACCCGGCTTACGCAGCCGTGTTGCGTCAAATCGCGGCAAAAGGCGCAAAAGCCTTGCATGAGGGCGAACTTGCGCAGTCAATAGTCAACAAAGTGCGGAATCACCCCACGAATGCAGGGCAACTGAGCTTGCAAGACTTGGCCAATTACGCACCGAAAAAGCGCGAGCCACTGTGTTTTGACTACAAAGTTGACCCCGAAATCTACCAAATCTGCGGCATGCCACCGCCCAGCTCGGGGGCGATTGCGATTGGGCAAATTTTGGGCATTTTGAACAACACTGTCGCGCCACAGCTGCCTCTGGAGTCAGCCAAAGCGCCCACGGCTGCCGAATTTCTCAGCCCCGAGTGGCTGCATTTGTACCTGGAAGCCTCCCGCCTTGCTTTTGCCGACCGTGCGCAGTATGTGGCTGACCCTGATTTTGTTGAGCCGCCAGCGGGAAGTTGGGCGCAGATGCTGAATCCTGTTTACTTGGAGAAGCGCTCTAAATTGATCACTAATGTGAGCATGAAAACCGCTTCAGCCGGCATACCACTTCCCTATGATGCTATCAAAACCAGTGCAAATGCACGCATAGATTTCAAATATGCACCCATGCCCGACCAGCCCGAATACGGCACATCGCACATCAGCATCATCGACGCGTCGGGCAATGCGCTGGCGATGACGACGACGATTGAGGGCGCTTTTGGGTCTATGCAGATGGTCTCGCCGAACCCAGCCTTGGCAGGAGGATTCCTCTTGAACAACGAGTTGACCGATTTCAGCTTCGCCGCTGCAGACGCATCAGGCAAACCCATCGCCAACCGCGTCCAACCCGGCAAACGCCCCCGCTCCAGCATGTCGCCCACCTTGGTGATCGACAAAACCACAGGCCAAGTCATCATGAGCGCCGGCAGCCCGGGCGGTGCGCTCATCATCCACTTCACCGCGAAAACGCTTTATGGCACACTGAATTGGGGCATGAACGCACAAGAAGCCATCAACCTGCCCAACTTCGGCTCACTCAACGGCCCCAGTATTCTGGAAGCCAAGCGCTTCCCACCCGCAGTCGTCGAAGCGCTGAAAGCCAAAGGACACGAGATTCGGGAAATTGACATGACCAGTGGGCTGCAGGCGATTGAGCGGACGACTTCTTCTGGCGCTGCGACCTATGACGGCTTCTTTGGCGGGGCGGATCCAAGGCGGGAAGGGGTGGTGATGGGGGATTGAAAGGGGATTGCAGGGGGAATAAGGCTGATTTAAGGGCTTTTTTGGCTGTAGCCGGCGTATTTGCTACCTAATCTGCTATTTTATTTATAGCATTACTCTTATTATCTTCACAAACAGTTACCACACCTTTACATAAGCGTTGCAAAGTTCGGTCGGCTTCGGTCTTCTGATAGCCGTTGTAGTTGTACTGAAACACATTTGCGCATGGTGCGCTGATGGCCTCAGTTTCTAGTCCAGAACAATTTAGACTTATTAGGAGCTAAGACATGAAAAATATCGCTGCAAAAAGTATCGTCATTAAGAGTATTGTCTCCACCGCATTATTGGCCGCTACCGGCGTCACTTTGGCGCAATCTGGCCCTGCCAATACGTTTGGCATTGTGATCTCTGCCACGCCCGTGGTGCAGCAAGTGACCGTGCCTAAGCAAGTTTGCACCACGACAACCGTTCAATCCTACCAACCTGCAGGCGGTGGCGCGTTGATTGGCGCTGTGATTGGCGGCGCTTTGGGCAACCAGATTGGCCGTGGTCATGGGCAAGACAGCCGGGCAGTGGCCACTGTGATTGGCGCTTTAGGTGGCGGCTTTGTGGGCAACCAGATTGAAGCGCAAAACTATGCGGGACAGTACCCAACGCAGTCTTGCCAGACCCAAAACACGGTAGAAAACCGCACGGTGTCACATAATGTGCTGTATGAATATGCAGGTCAACGTTACACGGTGCAAATGCCTGCAACAGGGGATTTCCGCCCAGGCGTGCGGATTGCGCTGTATGTGGAAGCACCCGTACAAACCTATGCACCTGTACAAACCGTGACTTATCTGAACCCGGTGGCGCCTGTCGTTTATTACTACGACTCATTTGCACCCACTGCGCCACGGTATTTCTACAACTCTAACTACTATGCACCACGCGCTGTGCAGTATCCGGTGCATACGGTTCGACAACCCGTTTATACCGTACGCCATGACCGTGGATATGACGACTACCGCAATTGGCGTTGAATTTAAGCGCTCTGCATAGAATTGGTTAGAGTGCCTTAAAATCAGGGGTTGTGCATTGCAGCACAGCCCCTTTTTTATTGCCTAAAATTTGACGCACCATGACTACATCAACACCTACCTCACACGTCACCCCACATTTCCACAACGTCACCGTTTCCACCACCGCCAGCGTTTACTTTAACGGCAAATGCGTGAGCCACGGCATCACCTTGGCGGATGGAGTTAAAAAATCGGTCGGCGTGGTGCTGCCGGCCACCCTCACCTTCAACACCGGCGCACCTGAGATCATGGAATGCACGGCTGGAAGTTGTGAATACAAGCTTGCTGGAACCAATGATTGGGTGAAGTCTGTGGCGGGTGACAAGTTCAGCATCCCCGGTGACTCCAGCTTTGAGATTCGGGTGACTGAGGCTTACCACTACATTTGCCATTTTGGTTGATTCCATCCGTATTTCGTCAATCTGTCCTTAGCAAAAGAAGAACGCCATGTCCGCCACCATCCTGCAAAACCTCCCCATCAACCAAAAAGTTGGCATCGCCTTCTCTGGCGGCTTAGACACCAGCGCGGCGCTGCATTGGATGGCGCTCAAGGGCGCGATTCCTTACGCCTACACCGCCAATTTGGGCCAGCCCGACGAGGCGGATTACGACGAAATCCCCAAAAAAGCGATGGAATACGGCGCAGAAAA
Source organism: Polaromonas sp. (assembly GCA_043740415.1). GTDB lineage: Bacteria > Pseudomonadota > Gammaproteobacteria > Burkholderiales > Burkholderiaceae_C > Aalborgiella. Next base: position 16,403 of record JAYUCJ010000255.1, read on the forward strand.
AGCGCGATTGATTGATTGCCGCAGCCAGCTTGCGGCAGAAGGCATTGCCGCGCTGCAAGCAGGCGCTTTTCATATCTCCACAGCGGGGGTGACCTACTTCAACACCACGCCGCTGGGTCGCGCTGTTACTGGCACGATGCTGGTGGCGGCGATGAAGGAAGACGACGTCAACATCTGGGGCGACGGCAGCACGTTCAAAGGCAACGACATTGAACGTTTTTACCGCTACGGCTTGCTGACCAATCCATCCTTGAAAATCTACAAGCCGTGGTTGGACCAGTTGTTCATCGACGAACTGGGTGGCCGCGCTGAGATGTCGGCGTTTATGACGAAAGCCGGTTTTGGCTACAAAATGAGCGCTGAAAAAGCCTATTCCACCGATTCCAACATGCTGGGCGCCACGCACGAAGCCAAGGACTTGGAGTTTTTGAACAGTGGCATGAAAATCGTCAACCCCATCATGGGCGTGGCGTTTTGGAAAGACGACGTCGTCGTCAAAGCCGAAACGGTCAGCGTGCGCTTTGAAGAAGGCCAGCCGGTGGCGTTGAACGGCAAAACGTTTGCCAACACTGTCGATTTGATCATGGAAGCCAACCGCATCGGTGGCCGCCACGGTTTGGGCATGAGCGACCAGATCGAAAACCGCATCATTGAAGCGAAGAGCCGAGGCATTTACGAGGCCCCAGGCTTGGCGCTGCTGCACATCGCCTACGAGCGCTTGGTCACCGGCATCCACAACGAAGACACGATTGAGCAATACCGCATGAACGGCTTGAAACTGGGCCGCCTGCTGTACCAAGGCCGCTGGTTTGACCCGCAAAGCATCATGCTGCGCGAGACGGCCCAGCGCTGGATTGCGCGCGCCGTGACCGGCGAAGTCACCCTCGAACTGCGTCGTGGCAATGACTATTCTTTGCTCAACACCGAAAGCGCCAACCTGACCTACAAGCCAGAGCGCCTGAGCATGGAAAAAGTCGAAGACGCCCCCTTCTCCCCCGCCGACCGCATCGGCCAGTTGACCATGCGAAACCTGGACATTGTGGACACCCGTGACAAGCTGGCGATTTATGTCAAAACTGGGTTGCTGACCATGGGCGACAGTACGGCGCTGCCGCAATTGGGCGAGAAGTAAAGCGTCAAACCACCACTGGCTCCGGCTCCAGCCGGATACCGAAGCGCTCGTAAACGCTGGTTTGGATGGCCTTGGCCAGCGTCATCACCTGCCCGCCAGTCGCTTGGCCTTTGTTGACAATCACCAGCGCCTGCTTCTCGTAAACCGCCGCGTTACCCACGCTTTTGCCCTTCCAGCCACAGGCATCAATCAGCCAGCCCGCCGCCAGCTTCACCGTGCCGTCGTCCAGGTGGTAGTGCACAATTTTGGGTTCGCGTTGGATGATGTCGGCACACTGCTCGGCGCTGACGGTGGGGTTTTTGAAGAAGCTGCCGGCGTTGCCTATGACTTTGGGATCGGGCAATTTGGCGCTTCTGATGCTGCAAATCCACTCATAAATTTGTAGCGGTGTAGGCATATAATCCGACGGCTCAAGACTTAAATCTAACATTTTTTTATCGATATCGGCATAACCCAGCACCGGTTTCCACTCTTTAGACAAAGCAAAGCGCACATGCGTGATCAGTGCTTTGCCGCCTAGGCCAAAATCACCTTCTCGTGCTGCCACGTGTTTGAACACCGAGTCGCGGTAGCCAAAGGCGCATTGCGCGGCGTTGAGGGTGAAGGTCTCGCCTGTTTCAAGATTGACAGCGTCAAGCTCGTGAAAGCGGTCTTGCAGCTCCACGCCATACGCGCCAATGTTTTGCACTGGGCTGGCACCGACGGAGCCCGGAATCAGCGCCATGTTTTCCAAGCCAGGGTAGCCGCTGTAAACGCACCAGGTCACAAAATCGTGCCAGTTTTCACCGGCACCGGCTTCGATGATCCAGTGTTTGTCGGTCTCTTGCACCAAGTGTTTGCCGGTGATTTCGACCTTCATGACCAAAGGCTTGATGTCGCGGGTGATGACGATGTTGCTGCCACCACCGAGTACAAATTTCGGCTGCGAGGCCAATTTAGGATCGACCAACACAGCCAAAACGTCGTTGACGGAGCTGATTCGCACCATAGATTGTGCTTTGGCGACGATATGGAAGGTATTTAGCGACTCTAGGGCTACATTTTTCTCAATGAACATGGGACAATTGTCGCACTCAAATCTGTATCAATTTCTCTCAAATTACTTAAAAACCCCATAAAGAAGCTTAACCATGCCCTCATTTGACACTGTTTGCGAAGCCAATTTCGTCGAAATCAAGAATGCCATCGACAACACCAGCAAAGAAATCAACACCCGTTTTGACTTCAAAGGCACCTCCGCCGCCGTGGAGCTGAAGGAAAAAGACAAAGAAATCATCATGTATGGCGACGCTGCTTTTCAGCTTGACCAAGTGGAAGACGTGCTGCGCAACAAGCTGACCAAACGCAATGTCGATATCCGCTTTTTAGACAAAGGCGATATGCAAAAAATCGGTGGCGACAAGGTGAAAGTCCACATCAAAGTGAAAAACGGCATCGAGGCCGAAGCCGCGAAAAAAATCACCAAGCTGCTGAAAGAAAGCAAGCTCAAAGTGCAGGCCGCGATTCAAGGCGATGCGATTCGCGTGACCGGTGCCAAGCGCGACGATTTGCAGGGGGCGATGGCGTTGATTCGGTCTGAGATTACCGATATGCCAGTGAGTTTTGATAACTTTAGAGACTGAGCACGATGCGTCTGCTCCCTTTGCTAGCATTATTGGCTGCGGCAACTGCACAATCCCAATCCGTCACCCTCACCGGCATGGTCGGCAGCAAAGCCTTGGTGATTGTTGATGGCAGCGCTCCAAAAATAGTAGCTGCAGGTGAGACATTTCAAGGCGTCAAAGTCATCTCCACCCAAGGCGACAGCGCCGTGCTGATGGTGGGTGGCAAGCGCCTGAACCTGCGCGTGGGCGATGCACCAGCCAGCGTGGGCGAGCAAGCGGGCGGCAAAAGCAGCGGCTCCAAAATCGTGCTGCAAGCAGGAGACGGTGGTCACTTTTTGGCGCAAGGCAGCATCAACGGCAAATCCGTGCAGTTCATGGTGGATACGGGCGCAACTGCTGTGGCCATGGGCTCGGCAGAGGCCAAACGCATGGGTATCGATTACACCAGCGGCAAACCCGTACGCTTGAACACCGCCAATGGCCAAGCCGTGGGCTACCTGCTCACCCTCAACTCGGTGCGTATTGGAGATGTGGAAGTACAAAACGTAGAAGCCATCGTCTCGCAGCAGTCCATGCCCTACGTGCTTTTGGGTAACAGCTTTTTAACCCGCTTTTCGATGCGGCGGGACAATGACCAGATGGTGTTGGAACGACGCTTCTAAAAAACTAACCTTTTTTTGCTGCCAAACACCAGCAGCAAGCCACCCATCACAACAGCCCCAACGCCCAGCCAAATAGGTATATTGACCGTTTTCTTTTCCTCAACCGACAACGCTATAGGCCCAATTTTCAGGTCATGGGTATCTTTGGTGTAACTGAAACTACCGTACAACAGCCCTAAGACGCCGCCCACGATCAGCACCATGGCGGTGAGTTTGATTGCATTCATTGCTAGTTTCTCCAAGTTTGAGGTATCGACGCGATTCTGCGCCTTTTCGACCAATACTCAAAGCTTCTTCTGCCAAAACATCGCCCGGCCCATTTCAGGGTCAAGCTGGTAGCCGGCAAAGCCGTTGGCGATGTAGGCGGCTTGGGCGAGTCTGTTGCCTTCCAGGACTTCCAGGGTGAGTTTGCAACAGCCCAGCGATGCGGCAATCGCTTCGGCTTTTTTGAGGAGTTGGCTGCTGATGCCTTGGCCTCTGTATTTCGCCAAAACGACCACGTCATGGATGTTCAGCAACGGCTTGCAGGCGAAGGTGGAGAAGCCTTCTATGCAGTTGATCAGACCTGCGGGCTGGCTGTTGGCGAAGGCTAATACGACGTGGATGGTCGGGCGTTTGGCCATTTCCTTCACCAAATTGGCTTGGGTATAGGCGGACAAAGGTGCGCCGCCGCCCATGTCGTCTTTGGCGTACTCGTTGAGCAGGTAGACGATGGCGCTGGCGTGGGCGGGGTTGTTGAAATCAGCGATTTGGAGGTCGGTCATGCTTACGTCAAAACTTTATTTAAAAATATTTACTATGCATTTAATAGCAGCTTAGGCAATAAATACGCCGGCCAGAGTCATATTCACACCCCTAAAATGGTATTTTTAATGCTTTTTAGCTCTAGGCCTCACTTCAGCAGCGGCTACGGGCTTTTTATCGCCTAATTTGGGCTCTGTGCCCTTGATCAAACGGGTGATATTGGCGCTGTGGCGGTAGGCGAGCAGCATGGCGATCACCACCAAGGCGAGCGTGATGTAGCGGTCTGCCGCCCACAGCACACGGTCGCCAAACAGGTAGGCGACGGGTGCGAAAACTGCGGCGACCAAGGAGGCCAAAGAAACATACCGGAAAAAGTACAGCATGATGGCAAAGCTGATAACGCAAGCCACGCCCAGCGCCCAATGCACGCCAAACAACACGCCCACCGCCGTGGCCACGCCTTTACCGCCCTTGAATTTGAAAAACACAGGATACAAATGCCCTAAAAATGCCGCCAAACCGACCAGGGCCACCGTGCCATCGCCCAGCCCGAAATCGCGCCCAAACCACTGCACCAGCGCGACGGGGATAAATCCTTTGAGCGCGTCTAACACCAGCGTGAGAATGGCGGCTGACTTGTTGCCCGAACGCAGCACGTTGGTCGCCCCTGGGTTTTTGCTGCCAAAGGTGCGTGGGTCGTTCAGCCCCATCAGCTTGCTGACGATGACCGCGAAGGACAGCGAGCCGATGAGATACGCGGCGATGGCGGCAAAAATGGGGAATAAAGTGGGGTAAAAAGATGTCAAATTATCCAAAATGCGTCTCCTGTTTTTTTAATTTTTTTGTGGCGTTTGTGGATTCCCGCCTGCGCGGGAATGACGGCATCTTAAAACACTTACTGCGCTGGGTCGCGGATTTCCCAACGAATTTTGTCAATCTCGGCCAACACTTCGGGCGACAAGGTTGTGCCATAAGCGTCGATACATTCATCCAGCTGCGCCACCGTGCGCACGCCGATGATGGTGCTGGCGATCTGCCATTTGGTGTAGCAAAAGGCCAGTGCCATTTGCGTCGGCGTCATGCCGTTGGCAATCGCCAAAGCGTTGTAACGACGCGCAGCAATGAGTGAATCTGGGCGGCCCCAGCGCTGCTGCCGCATGGATGAAAACATGGTCAAACGCGCATCTGCCGGTGCGCCTTCGCCAGACAAACCGCTTTTGTCAAACTTGCCCGTGAGCAAGCCAAATGCCAGTGGCGAGTATGGAATTTGCGAGACACCCAGGCGGTGCATGGTTTCGTCCAAGCCGTTTTCTAGCGTGCGGTTCACCAAGCAATACGGGTTTTGCACAGTGGCGATTTTGGGCAGGCCGTGCTGCTCTGCCAAGCGCACAAACTCGTGTACGCCAAAAGGCGTTTCGTTAGACAAACCAAAAGCGCGGATTTTGCCTGCTTTGACCAATTTATCCATCGCCCGCAGCTGGCCGAGGATGGGCGTGACTTCTAATTCTTTGCTCGGGTCATAGCTCAAAATACCAAACGCCGGCACATGGCGCGACGGCCAGTGGATTTGGTACAGGTCAATCACGTCCGTCTTCAAACGCTTCAAGCTGGCGTCACAGGCGTCAACCATCATCTGCTCGGTCAAGTCTGGGTCGCCATTGCGGATCCAGTTCATACCCCGCGCCGGGCCGGCCACCTTGGTGGCGAGCACCAACTTCTTGCGCGCCTCTGGCCGCTTGGCGAACCAGTTGCCGATGATGATTTCGGTGTGGTTGTAGGTCTCCGGGCGCGGCGGCACGGCGTACATTTCGGCGGTGTCGAAAAAGTTGATGCCGCGCTCTAGCGCTCTGTCCATGATGGCGAAGGAGGTAGCCTCGTCCACCTGCGCGCCAAAAATCATGGTGCCCAGGCAGATGGGGGTGACGCTGAGGTCGCTGGAGCCGAGTTGGACGCGTGGAAAATTGTTCATGGTTTTATGGGTTTTGAGTGGGTTTTGAATAGGTATTGCCTTTTATTTTAGCGACAACTGGAAGCCTTAGAACCTATACTGTGCAGGTAAACACTGGAACAGGAACCTACCATGGCAACCAAGGGGAAAAACAAGTACAAAGACGCGACGGCAGCTGCGACTACAGGTGCCAAGGAAATTGAAGCGCCAAGCTTGGTCAAACCGAACCCCAGCTTTGAAGAAAGTTTCCCAATCGTGGGGATTGGCGCTTCGGCAGGGGGTCTTGCCGCCTTTGAAGCCTTCTTCTCTGGCATGCCAGCCGATGTCGAGCCTGGGATGGCATTTGTCTTGGTGCAACATCTGGCGCCCGACCACAGCAGCATTTTGACCACCTTGATGCAGCGCTACACCCGCATGAAGGTGTATGAGGTGGAAGACGGCATGACCGTGCAGATCAACTGCGCCTACATCATCCCGCCCAACCGCGACATGGCGTTTTTGAACGGCACGCTGCAGCTCATGGAACCCACCGAGCCGCGCGGCCACCGCCTGCCGGTTGACTTTTTGTTTCGCTCATTGGCGCAGGATCAGCACGAGCGAGCCATTGGCATCGTCTTGTCCGGCACCGGCAGCGATGGCACCCTGGGCGTGCGCGCCATCAAGAGCGAAGGTGGCATGGTGATGGTGCAATTGCCCGACTCCTGCGAATTTGACGGCATGCCGCGCAGTGCCATCGCCACGGGTATGGTGGATTTTGAGCTGTCTCCCGCCGAGATGCCCGCCCAGCTCATGGCCTATGTGGCGCACGCCTTTGGTCGTACGCCCCGGCTGGCGATCCAGTCGACACCGTTCACCGAAAATGTGCTGAAAAAAATCTTTGTCTTGCTGCGCACCCAGACCGGCCACGATTTTTCTCAGTACAAACCCAGCACCATCTGCCGGCGTATCGAGCGGCGCATGGCCGTGCACCAGATCGACTCGACCGATGGGTATGTCAAGTATTTGCAGCACAACACGGTTGAGGTGGAAGCCCTGTTTCGCGACTTGCTGATCGGGGTGACCCAATTTTTTCGGGATCCTGAAACTTTTGAGGCGCTCGAAGCGCAGGTCATTCCCAAGCTCTTCGAGGGCAAGCCCGCCGGCTCTGTCATCCGCGCCTGGTCGACCGGCTGCTCGACGGGCGAAGAAGCCTATTCGATCGCCATGTTGTTGCATGAGCACTGCGTCAAGCTAAAACAAGTCTACAAACTGCAGGTTTTCGCGACGGACATCGACAGCCGCGCTATCACAACAGCGCGTGCGGGGATGTATCCAGCGAGTGTGGCCGAAAATATATCACCTGAGCGACTAGCCCGCTTTTTCACCGCCGAGCCGGATGGCAGCGCCTACCGTATCCATAAAAGCATCCGCGATTTGCTGATCTTTTCTGAGCATGATGTGATCAAAGATCCACCGTTTTCAAAGCTTGACCTGATCAGCTGCCGCAATTTGCTGATTTATTTGGGTTCCGAGCTGCAAAAGAAACTCATCACGCTGTTCCATTACGCGTTGCAACCGGGCGGCGTGCTGTATCTGGGCACCTCGGAGACCATTGGCGAGTTGGGCGATATGTTCACCGTGCTCGACCGAAAAAACAAGATTTACCAGCGTAATGAAGATTTCCATGGGGCGCGGCGCAGCGCTTTGGGTCGATTTTTACCGCCCCTGATGTTCAAAGACACGGATCAACCGCTGTTCACCGGAAAAATGGTGCATCCGTTAAAGCTATCGCTGCGCGAGTTGACCGAGCAGTCGCTTTTGCAGCAGTTGGCACCCGTTGCCGCGCTGGTCAACGGCCATGGCGACATACTTTACCTGCATGGCCGAGCAGGCATGTTTTTAGAACCCGCGCCGGGTGATGCGGGTATCAACAACATCTTGAAAATGGCGCGCGAAGGCTTGCGCCGCGACTTGACGACCGCACTGCACAAAGCTGCGGGCACCAAAGAACGTATTCAGTGCCTGAATATACGTGTCAAAACCAATGGTCACCACACGCTGGTCAACCTCAGCGTTTCCCCTGTGTTGTCTAGCACAGCGGGGGCGCTTGAATCGCCGCTGTTTTTGGTGATTCTGGAAGAAGCCCCTGCCCTGCCAACCCCGTCCAGCGCGCTGGCGGCCTTAGCGCAGAGCGCACCTGCGACCAGCCACAACGGCGACATCAATGCGCAAATTGCAGAACTCAACAAAGAACTCCAAGCCAAAGAAGAATACCTGCATGCTGCCAAGGAGGAACTGGAAACCTCCAACGAAGAGCTCAAATCGTCCAACGAAGAGATGCAGTCGGTCAACGAAGAGCTGCAATCCACCAACGAAGAACTGGAAACCTCCAAGGAGGAAATGCAATCCATCAACGAAGAGCTGGCCACCGTCAACACCGAATTGCAAACCAAAGTGACCGACCTGTCACGCGCCAACAACGACATGAACAACCTGCTGGCGGGCACCGGCATTGGCACCATTTTTGTGGATTTCAACCTGCGCATCTTGCGCTTCACCCCGACCGCCACGCAGATGATCAACCTGATTCTGAGCGACGTGGGCCGGCCAATCGGTCATATTGTCTCGAATCTGATCGGCTACGACCGCTTGGTCGCGGACGTGCAAGAGGTGCTCAGAACCTTGATTCCCAAAGAAATTGAAGTGCAAACACCGGAGTCCAAAAACTACACCATCCGCATCTTGCCCTACCGCACGCTGGACAACGTGATCGAGGGCGCGGTCATCACCTTTGTCGACATCTCCGAAGTGGTCCGCACCCGTGAGGCCTTGCACAAAGCCAATGAACTGCTGCGCCTGGCCGTGGTGGTGCGCGATGCGCATGACGCCATCACCGTGCAGGACTTGGACGGCCGCATCATCGCCTGGAACCCCGGCGCAGTCAGGATGTACGGCTGGACTGAACTTGAAGCGCTCAGCATGAATGTGCGCGGCCGTATTCCCAAGGCGTTGCAAGAATTAGCCTTGGCAAAAGTGCATCAACTGAGCCAAGCCGAAATACTGGAGCCCTACCAAACGCAACGACTGGCGAAAGATGGCTCGGTCAAAGAAGTGTCATTAACCTCTACCGCTTTGGTCAACGAATCAGGAAATGTGTATGCAATTGCAACAACCGAGCGATTGAAGAAACAGTGATTGTCTAGCAAATAAATTTGGCAGAAAATATGTCGCATGGATACGAACCACCTTGATAACGTGTCCTCAATCGACACACTGCGAATCCTGCGACGGCAGGCGGAAGACATCGTCAGTGGCCAAGTCGCTGTAGCCACGGCCAAGCTGAAAGCCTTGTCGCCTGCCGTGGTGCTTAAGTTGATGCAAGAGCTACAGGTGCACCAAATCGAGCTTGAAATGCAAAACGAAGAGCTCAGAAAGACCCAATTAGAGCTTGAGTTGTCTCGAGAACGCTATTTTGACCTGTATGACCTCGCACCCATCTGCTACTGCACGACCAATGAACTGGGTGTCATTTTGGAAGCCAATCTGGCTACTTCCGAGCTGCTGGGTGAGGTGCGCAGCAAGCTGGTCGGTCTGAACCTCAGCCGCTATATCAACAAAGAATGCCAGGATGACTACTACCATTGCCGCAGACTTTTGTATGCCAGCGGAAATCGGCATGGCTGCGAGTTGCGGTTGGCCAACCCCCATGGCGAGGTACTTTGGGTTTATTTAACCCTCACCGCCGCCAAAGACAAGCTGAGCGAGATGGTGCATCACGTGGTATTGACCGACATCACCGAAGCCAAAATCATGGCGCGAACCATGCAAGAGAGCGGCTCAGGCATGGGCGCTTCAGCCGACCGCCACCATACAAGTCCTTAGTTTCAACATCTCTTGAATGAATCTATTGAATGAATCCTTTGAATCGACAGCGCATCAATCAATTCAACTTTCATGCACGGTGAACCCTTTTGCACAAAAACTTTAAATGAGCGCACAATGCGGTATATGGACAAAATCACGCCCCAATACGAATTAGCATCCGAAACAAAACTGCTTCTGCGGCAACAGGCCGAGGACATTGTTCGCGGAAAAGTGGCTTTGTCAACGGAAAGCTTGGAAGCCATGTCGCCAGTCGCCGTACGCGGCTTGGTGCATGAGCTGCAGGTGCACCAAATCGAGCTTGAAATGCAAAATGAAACGCTCAGGCAGACGCAATTACAGCTTTTGGCCATGCAGGCACGTTATTTTGACCTGTATGACCTCGCGCCCATCAGCTACTGCACGGTGAATGAGCTAGGTATCATTTTGGAAGCCAACCTATGTACCGCCGAGCTGTTGGGTGAGGTGCGCAGCAAGCTGATCGGTCAGCGCATCAGCCACTATATCCGCAAAGAATGCCAAGACACCTACTACTTGAGCCGTAAACTTTTACTTAAAACAGGTGAACGGCAAAGCTGCGAGTTGCACATGGTCAGAACCGATGGCTCCGATTTTTGGGTCAATGTAAGCATTTCCGATGCCAAAGGCAGCAATGGCGACATGATGCAACGCATGGTATTGACCGACATCACGAATGCCAAAGTCTTGGCGCAGGCTGTGCATGCGAGCGAGTTGAAATTGCGCGCTATCGTTGACAGTCACGCCTAGCTGACTAGCTAGCCTAGCTACTAGTTCACTGAGCGTCTAGCCCTCTCCTTGGCCCTCTCCTCCTCCTGCAGCCGCAGCACCCGTCGCTGTACCTTGCCGGTCGTCGTCATCGGCAGCGCCTCAATAAATTCAATCTCTTTCGGGTATTCGTAGGGCGCTAACAGGGCTTTGACGTGGGCTTGCAACTCTGAAATCAGTGTTTTTTCTGAAAAAGCCTCATTTTTAGAGGTTTTTATGGCTGTGGCCGGCGTATTTATTGCCTTAGGTGCTATTGAATTTATAGCAATATTAACCTCGTGGTTTATGCCATATTTCTCCGCATAGCCAGCGGCTAAAACCACATACGCCTTCACCACCGCGCCGCGCTCGGCGTCGGGTTTGGGGACGACGGCGGCGTTGGCGACGGCGGGGTGTTTGACGAGGCAGTTTTCGATTTCAGACGGGCCGATGCGGTAGCCGGCGGCTTTGAAGACGTCGTCGGCACGGCCTTGGTACCAGAGGTAGCCGTCGGCATCTCGCGTCGCCAAATCACCGGTTCTGCACCACGCATCCTCCCCGTTGTTTCCGGTGAATTTAGCCCGTGTGGCGGCTTCGTTTTTCCAATAGCCCAGGAAGAAAATCGGGTCGGGCTGGCCGTGGATGTCAAAGCGGTTCACCGCCACATCGCCCGGCACGCCATCGGGGCAGATGTTGCCGTCGTCGTCGATGACTGCGACGTTATGGCCTGGATACGGTTTGCCCATGCTGTTGGGTTTGGACGGGTATCTGACAGCGCAATTGCCGACGATGTAGTTGATTTCGGTTTGCCCAAACATCTCATTCACCACCACGCCCAATTTATCGCGGCAATAGTCGTAAACCGCATCGCCCACAGCCTCGCCCGCGCTCATGATGGCTTCAAGGCGTAATTTGTAGTGCTTTTTCGGCTCAGGAACCGCTTTCAACATGGCTTTGAGCGCCGTGGGGAAGAGGAAGGTATGCGTCACGCGCTGGGTTTGCAGCAGTTCAAACGTCGCTTCGGGGCTGAACCTGCCGTTGAACGCGACGATTTCGCGGCCAAAGTACAGCGTGGGCAAAAGCGCATCCATCAGCCCGCCCGTCCACGCCCAGTCGGCGGGGCTCCAGAAGACGGCGTTGGATGATTTGTTCTTCACGCCGTCGAAACCAAACCAGTTTTGGCTGCAAACGAAGCCGGTCAAATTGCCCATCAGCGCCCGATGCGGAATCAGCGCGCCCTTTGGTGGGCCAGTCGTGCCACTGGTGTAGATCAAAATTGCGCCCTCATCTGCCTTTGTGACCACGTGAAACTTGTTTTTTACTATGCTTTTAATAGCTGTTGAGGCAATAAATACGCCGGCTAAAGGCATAATTGAGGCCAATTTAGGGCAATTTGACTGGATTTGGCGCAACGCTGGCTCTGACACCTCATCCACCAAGGCGACAATGGCGTCTGAGTCGTTGATGCGGTATTCCAGCGCATCGGCGCCGAACAGCATGGACAGCGGCACGGCGATCGCCCCCATTTGCAGCACCGCCATGTAAGCGACGGCTGTTTCAAAGCGCTGCGGTAGGACGATGGCGACGCGGTCACCGCGTTTGACACCTAAATTTGCGAGTTTGGCAGACAGTTGATTCGCCGCTTGCTGCAGCTGAAAATACGTGTAAGCCTTTGATTTTGCTAGCGATTGGCCAGAAACATGTTCGCGAATCGCCACCGCCTGCGGCGTTTGCTTCGCCCAGCGGGTGCAGCAAACGTCGGCGATGTTGACATCTTCGGGCACGTGCCAACCAAATTGGCTGTGCAGTTGGGAATAGCTGTCTTGTAGTTGACTCATTTTCATAGTTTGCCCAGATAATTTCTTTATGATGTTGCAATGCACAAAAACACGACAATAAATACGACCAATACTTCTCTTGCGGAACCAATGTACACGGTAAAAAGAGAGCCTAGAAGCGAATTTATTCCGATTCGTAACCTGAATTATCACGTGCTCGTCTGGGGCGACGCCGCCTCGCCGCTTCCTCCGCTGGTCTTGATGCACGGCTGGATGGACGTGGCGGCGTCGTACCAATTCATGGTGGATGCGCTCTCAGAGGCGTTTTTTGCGAACCGGCTCATCATCGCTGCCGATTGGCGCGGCTATGGAAAAACGACCGGCGCGCCCGTAGACAACTACTGGTTCCCCGATTACATGGCCGATTTGGATTTTTTGCTCGATCATTACGCGGGTGACCAGCTGGTTGATCTGGTCGGCCACAGCATGGGCGGCAACGTGGTGATGATGTACGCAGGCGCACGGCCTGCGCGCGTGCGCCGATTGGTCAATCTAGAGGGTTTTGGCATGTCCGCCACCACACCCGACCAAGCGCCCGGCCGCTTTGCCAAGTGGATGGATGAGCTGAAAAAGCTGCACCGCGGCGAGATGGCTTTGACGTCTTATGACAAAGCCGACGGCGTCGCCCGCCGCTTGATGAAAACTAACCCACGCCTAGCGCGGGACGATGCTGGCAAAGCAAAGGCAAGCTGGTTAGCGCGCCACTGGGCGGCTGAAAATACAGAAGGCAAATGGGATATTTTGGGCGACCCAGCGCACAAAATCACCAATGCCAACTTATGGAATGTGGCCGAGGCGATGGAACTGTACAAATGCATCACCGCACCGGTGCTGGTGGTGGAAGCCAGTGACGACTCACTCAGCCTGTGGTGGGGCGGCAAGTTCATGCTGGAAGAGTTTCACGAACGGCTCAAAAGCGTGCCCGATTGCACCGTCAAAGTCGTGCAAGACGCCGGCCACATGATGCACCATGACAAACCTGAAGAATTGGCGGGGATGCTTGAGGGGTTTGTGCGTTAAGTTAAGCCAGTAAAAAACCCAATATACCAATGATGGCTATAATAGACATCATTGGCATCATCTGGAGAAATCATGCAAACTTTGACATCACGCGACGTTCAAACGCGCTTTGGCGCGGTGCTTGACCTTGCCAAGCGCGAACCCATCACCATCACCCAATATGGCAGACCGGTGATTGTGATGATGAGCGTGGAAGAAGCCCAGCAACTACAAAGTATGCGATCTGAACGACGGTTCGGCGACTTCATGGCAACCCTGCCAACCAGTCCCGCAGCCGAGCAATTAAGCGACGACGACATCACGAAACTGGTACATGAGCTCAGATAAGTACATTGTTGTAGACACCAGTGTATTGATCAGCGCCTTACTCAAACCCCATTCAGTCCCCGCACAAGCGCTTGAGCACGCCAGAATACATTTCAAAATAGCGGTTTCAACAGAAACATTGACAGAGCTGGCCAAGGTATTGTCAAGAGACTATTTAGCACGCTACCGCACGATGGATGAGCGTGAAGCGTTTTTAGTTCTTTACAGCGAATTGGCTGAATTGATACCATTCACCGAACACACCGAGCATGTGAAAGATTGCCGTGATGCCAAGGACAATAAATTTTTGGACTTAGCCATCGCAGCGAATGCAAGCATACTGGTTTCAAGCGATTCGGATCTGTTGGTGCTGCATCCTTACCGGAATATTGACATAGTGACACCATCCATGTTTTTACAAAGGGTGGCACACTGACCTACGGAGCTGCAAACATGCGAAAATGCACAGTTAAGCGCTGAAAATAGTCAGCCGCACATTCAACCGCATTTTTAGAACTCGCAAGGATACTCCCCATGGACGCAGAACAAATCAACAGCATTGGCAGCCACTTGGTCGATTTGACCGCACGGACGCTTGATTTACGGGGGTATCTTTGACTACGATGCCAAATCTGAGCGTCTGCGCACGGTCAATGCATCTTTAGAAGACCCGACGGTCTGGAACGACCCGAAAAAAGCCCAAGAGCTTGGGCGTGAGAAAAAAGCGCTGGATGGCGTGGTGTTGACGATTCAAACCCTGGACACCGAACTGGCCGACAACACCGAGTTGTACGACATGGCCAAGGAAGAAGGCGATTTTGACAGCCTTCAACACATCGAAGAAGAAGCCACCAAACTGGAAGAGCAAGTCGCGCAGATGGAATTCCGCCGCATGTTCAACAACCCGGCCGATCCGCTGAATTGCTTTTTGGACATCCAATCCGGCGCGGGCGGCACCGAGGCCTGCGACTGGGCCAGCATGCTGCTGCGCCAATACCTCAAGTACGCCGAGCGCAAAGGCTTCACAACCACCATTGAAGACGAAACCCCAGGCGACACCGCCGGTATCAAGGGCGCGACCATCAAGATCGAAGGCGAATACGCTTTTGGCCTGCTGCGCACCGAAACCGGCGTGCACCGCCTGGTGCGCAAATCACCGTTTGACTCGTCGGGCGGGCGCCACACCTCGTTTGCCTCGGTGTTTGTCTATCCAGAAATTGATGATTCAATTGAAATCAACATCAACCCTGCCGATGTACGTGTGGACACCTACCGCGCCAGTGGTGCGGGTGGTCAACATATCAATAAAACAGACTCTGCGGTGCGCTTAACGCACATTCCCACCAATACAGTTGTGCAATGCCAAGATGGACGCAGTCAGCATGGCAACCGCGAGGTGGCGTGGAAGCGCCTGCGCTCTAAGTTGTATGACTTGGAAATGCGCAAACAACTAGAAGAACAACAAAAACTGGAAGACACCAAAACTGACGTGGGCTGGGGACACCAGATTCGCTCTTACGTACTGGACAACAGCCGCATCAAAGACTTGCGCACTAACGTGGAAACGTCAGCCACGCAGAAGGTGCTGGATGGGGATTTGGACTTGTTTATTGAAGCGTCGTTGAAGCAAGGCGTTTGATTTGTGTTTTGTGTGTATTGAATGTACAATTCATACACATAGAATGCAGGATTGAAATCCACCAGAAAGAGGCTGAATATGCGTACCAACATCGAAATCGAAGACAACATCATGCAAGCAGCCATGCAAGCGGGTGGGTTTCGTACTAAAAAAGATGCTGTAGAGGCGGGCTTGCAGCTCATTGCTCGCAAAGCCGTGTATGAACGCATACGCGCCTTGCGTGGAAAAATCTCGTGGACAGACGATGATGAATACCCTGCGCATACCCCTACGACGCATACCGTTCAAGAAAATACCGCGCCCACCCACCCATGATTACTGTTGACTCCAGCGTTTGGATTGACTATTTGAAGGGCACTCACACGTCACAAACAAAGCAGCTCGATGTCATGCTGGGCGATTCCAGTTTAGATTTCGTGATACTCGATGTGGTGCTGATGGAGGTGTTGCGGGGCATACGCAGCGATCACGAGTATAAAAACACCCAAGTAGCCTTGGCAGCACTGCCGGTACACCAGGCTGGGGGTGAAGAAATAGCGACACATGCAGCGCAAATCTACCGCAAGCTTCGTCGTGATGGGCAAACTGTACGAAGTAGTATTGATTTACTGGTGACATCATGGTGTTTGCACAGCGATGCAGATCTGCTGCACAATGACCGCGATTTTGCCGTCATTTCAAACGCTTTCCCGTTGACGAGCCCTGTAAGCGTTTTTTAGTTAGTATTTTTTAAATGATCCCTTCAAACTTGCAACACAAGGTGTCAGCCTTGATTTTTGACATGGACGGCACGATGGTAGATTCCATGCCGCACCATGCAGCAACTTGGCTGGTGTTTGCAAAAAAACACAATGTCGACCTCAACCTAGAAGAAATGATGCGCCGTACTACGGGGCGCACGGGTTTGGAATGTGTGCGGGTCTTGCTGGATCAGCCAGATTTAGACGAAGCAGAAGCTTGGTCTATGGTGCATGAAAAAGAAGCACTCTACCGTGAAGTTTTCGGGCCTATTTTCAAAGAAGTAGCCGGTTTTAAAAACTTTGCCACACAAGCGCGAGCACGTGGCTTGAAAATTGGTGTGGGTACGGCAGGCGATATCCATAACGTGGAATTTGTTTTGCAGCATTTGCAAATGCTCTCCCCGCCTGATGCTATTGCGCGCGGTGATGAAGGTTTGACCGGAAAACCCACACCCGCTATATTTTTAGAAGCAGCTAAACGAATAAATATGCCGGCAGAGAACTGCATTGTTTTTGAAGATGCACCCTTTGGCATTGAAGCCGCACGCCGCGCTGGCATGCGTGCCGTGGCAATCTGTACCAGCCACAGTGCGGCTGAATTAGCGGGGCCACATGTGATTGCAGCGGCAACCGATTACAACGAATTATTGAACGCAAACTTTTTGGAGAATCTGCATGTTGCAGCATAAAAACGACGAAAGCGCTGGCCAAACCATCGCCATCAAGCGCATAGATTACACTGCGCCCGCCTATTGGATTGACACCGTCGATTTAACCTTTGACTTGGACCCCGCCAAAACCCGTGTGTTGAACAAAATGCACGTTCGCCGCAACGCTGCAGTGGAAGTGCAGCCGCTCAAGTTAGATGGCGATGAGTTGAATCTGTCGCGCGTTTTGGTCAATGGCCAAGGTTGCAGCTTCAAGATGGAAGGCACACGTTTGGTGCTGGACAACTTGCCAGATGAGTTTGACCTAGAGATTTTCACCACCTGCTGCCCTGCCAAAAACACCAAACTGATGGGCTTGTACGTCAGCAACGACTCATTTTTCACGCAGTGCGAGGCCGAAGGCTTCAGAAGCATCACCTACTATCTGGATCGCCCGGATGTGATGGCGAGTTTCACGGTGACGTTGCGGGCAGACAAAACCGCTTACCCCGTGCTGCTGTCCAACGGTAATTTGGTCGAGCAAGGTAACTTAGAAGGCGCAGGCAATGAAAATCGCCATTTCGCAAAATGGGTTGATCCACATAAAAAACCAGCATATTTGTTCGCCTTGGTGGCCGGGCAACTGGTCTGCCGCGAGCAAAGCATCACTTCCCGCGCGGGCAACGAGCATTTGCTACAGGTCTATGTGCGCCCGGGTGATTTAGAGAAGACCGAGCATGCGATGAACTCACTGATGGCCAGCGTGGCGTGGGACGAAGCACGCTTTGGGCTGAGCTTGGACTTAGAGCGCTTCATGATCGTGGCGACCAGCGACTTCAACATGGGCGCGATGGAAAACAAGGGCCTCAACATCTTCAACACCAAGTATGTACTGGCCAGCCAAGCCACGGCAACGGATGTGGATTTTGCCAATATTGAATCAGTCGTCGGCCACGAGTATTTTCACAACTGGACGGGCAACCGCATCACCTGCCGCGACTGGTTTCAGCTCTCGCTCAAAGAGGGTCTGACCGTCTTCCGCGACCAAGAGTTTTCGCAAGACATGGCGGGTATTGCATCGGCCCGCGCCGTCAAACGCATTGAAAACGTGCGCGGTTTGCGTGCAGCGCAGTTTGTGGAAGACGCAGGCCCGATGTCGCACCCCGTGCGGCCTGACCAATATGTAGAAATCAGCAACTTCTACACGGCGACGATCTATGAAAAAGGCGCAGAAGTGGTGCGCATGATGCAAACCTTGGTCAGCACGCCCGAATCACCGACTGGACAAACAGGTTTTGCGAAAGGCATGAAGCGGTACTTTGAACGCTTTGATGGTCAAGCGGTAACGTGTGACGACTTTGCTTTGGCGATAGCCTCCGCCAACCCCAACTCCGAGCTTGATCGCCATTTGCTTCAATTCAAACGCTGGTACAGCCAGTCTGGCACACCTCGCGTGCAAGCCAGAGGTGTGTATGACGCGGCAGCTCGCACCTACAGCATCACCTTCACCCAGCATTTAAAAACCACCAATGAATCGTTTGTGATTCCGCTCACACTGGGTTTATTGAGCAGCGATGGTGTTGAATTGCCTTTGCAGATCAGCGAAGAAGCAGTAGCGACAACAAGTAATCGCACGATTGTTCTGACGCAAAGCAGCCAAACGGTGAGCTTCATCAACGTCGATACTCAACCCGTGCCATCGCTGTTGCGCGGTTTCAGTGCGCCGATTATTTTGGAGTATGCGTACACCGAAGCTGAGTTGCTAACGCTCTTGGCGCACGACACCGACCCGTTCAGCCGCTGGGAAGCTGGGCAACGTTTAGGTTTGAAAATAGCTATTAATTTAATAGCTTCTCAACCAATAAATACGCGGGCTACAGGTGAAAATACTACTCTAAACAGCTATATTGAAGCCATGCGCAAAGTTTTGCGCGATCCAGCTTTAGATGCTGCTTTCAAAGAGTTGGTGCTGACGCTGCCGTCTGAAAGCTATATCGCTGAGCAGCTCGACGTGGTTGACCCACAGCGCATCCACACGGTTCGCCAAGAGCTTCGTTTGCAGATCGCCTACGCTTTGCAGACTGACTGGCAATGGGCGTTTGAAGCGCATCACAACAACGGCGCTTACACGCCAGATGCTTTCTCCAGCGGTCGTCGCGCCTTGGCTGGCATGGCCTTGACGAATCTTTGCCTTGCGTCTCAAGCGTCGGGCGATTCAGTTTGGCCTGGCAAGGCTTTGCAGCGCTTCAAAGACGCTGGCAACATGACAGACCGTTCCAATGCGCTCAGCGCCTTGGTCAACGCTGGCCATGCTTTGGCAAAACCTGCGCTGGAACAATTCCATGCCATGTTCAAAAATGAGCCTTTGGTGCTGGACAAATGGTTTGCCCTGCAAGCTGGCGCGCCAGACCGCGATGGCAACATTTTGCCCATCGTTCGTCAATTGATGACTTCGCCGGACTTTAGCCTCAAAACCCCCAACCGCGCCCGCAGCGTGATCTTCAGCTACTGCAGCGCCAACCCTGGCGCTTTTCACCGCGCAGATGCAGCAGGCTACGTGTTTTGGAGCGACCGCGTGATGGAGCTAGACAGCTTCAACCCGCAAGTCGCCGCCCGCTTGGCGCGAGCTTTAGACCGCTGGAAACAACTGGCTGAACCCTATCGCAGTGCCGCCCGCAAAGCCATTGCCCGCGTTGCAGATAAAACCGATTTGAGCAAGGATACGCATGAGGTTATCTCGCGTGCTTTGGCGGATTAAATTGGCGAACTAAGCCAGCAATTCAAACACTACAGAACGCACCGTGAAACAATTGCACGACATCGCCTTATCTATGCTCGACTTGGTCGCTGTGCGCGAGGGCGGCACGGTGGGCGATGCATTAAAGATAGCCCTTCAAACCGCGCAACATGCTGAATCACTAGGTTTCAAACGCTACTGGGTGGCTGAGCACCACAACATGGCGGGGATTGCCAGCTCGGCCACTGCTGTGCTGGTGGGGCATTTGGCGGGTGGCACGAAGACGATTCGCGTTGGCTCAGGCGGCATCATGCTACCCAACCATGCACCGCTGGTGGTTGCCGAAGCGTTTGGCACTTTGGCTGAGTTGTACCCCAACCGTATCGACCTTGGCTTAGGCCGTGCACCGGGCACAGACCAAGCGACCATGCGGGCGCTGCGACGTGACCGTGCAGAAGCTGAAAGTGACTTTCCACGTGATGTGGCCGAACTCCAGCATTTGTTGTCTGCGCCACAAGCTGGTCAGCGATTGATTGCCATGCCAGGAGCGGGAACGAATGTGCCAATCTGGTTACTGGGATCTAGCTTGTTCTCCGCAAAATTAGCGGCTGAACGTGGCTTGCCCTATGCGTTTGCATCGCATTTTGCGCCGCGTCTGCTGCTGCAAGCTTTAGATGTGTACCGTTCGAATTTTCGCTCCTCAGAAACACTCGCCAAGCCTTACGTGGTGGTTGGTTTGCCACTCATAGCTGCGCCCACGGATGGGGAAGCGCAATATCTTGCCAGCAGTACTTACCAGCGTGTGTTGGGTATTTTGACGGGGGATAGACGCCGACTTTTACCGCCGATTGAAAACTACATGGCGCAACGCCACCCACAAGAACGTGCCGCTATTGACGATTTTTTGGCTTGCGCGGTGGTGGGCGGGTCTGAGACTGTCAAAACAGGCTTAACCGCCATGGCTGCGGCCACCCAAGCGGAGGAATTCATGCTGGTGTGCGACGTTTTTGACCCGGCGCTTCGTTTGCGTTCGCTCGACATTGCAGCCGCAGCGATGAAGACTTGATTTAGATACAATTTAAGCGGTTATTGACTACCCTTGCCGGTGTAGCTCAGTCGGTAGAGCAGCTCATTCGTAATGAGAAGGTCGGGTGTTCGATTCATCTCTCCGGCACCACACAGCATTGGCGCGCACGTTAGCCAGTAGTTTGATAAATATCTACTTTATTTGACTGCGGTGTGCAATAATTTTAAGAATGATGCGCCGCTCCCTCTTCACCTTTGCTGCACTGGCCGCAATAGTTGCTGTTTCAGTGGGCTGGTGGGTTACGCGTGCACCCGTTGTACCAGCGCTCAGTTTGCACATGGCCCCGTTGGTTCGTACCTTGCAGTTTTCAGCCCGCGTGGCCACCTTGTCACGCGTTGACGTGGGCAGCACGCTCACCGGGCGCGTGCTGCAGGTCGCGGTGCTTGAGGGCGCACAGGTCAAACAGGGCGATGTGCTGATCCGACTGGAAAGTGACGAGTTGAACGCCGCACTGGCGCAGGCACAGGCCAGCGAGCGACAAGCCGCTGCACGACTAGCCGGACTGAGAAGCACGGGACGCAGCACGGCGCAGTCTGCCGTGGTCCAGGCGGATTCTGTGCTTATCGCGGTGCAGGCTGATTTTGAGCGGACGCAGGCTTTGGTCGTGAAGGGTTTTCTGAGCGAAGCGCGGCTGGACGAAGCGAAGCGTGGGGTTGCAGTAGCACAAGCTCAGCTGGCCAGCGCCCAAGCGCAGCGGGTTGCCATCGCGGAGCAGGGCACCGAGGTGGCGCAAGCGCAAGCCCAGCTGGCTCTGGTCGGTTCTGCCACGGTCGCGGCCAGGGCGCGTTTGGCACAGTCGGTGCTGACGGCACCGGCCGACGCCAAAGTATTGACGCGACTGGTTGAACCGGGCCAGATCGTGCAGCCTGGGCGCACCTTGCTGAGCCTGGCGCTGATCGGCCCGACACAGCTGGTGGCGCAAGTGGACGAACGCTATCTGGAGCAGTTGCAGGTGGGCCAAACGGCGACAGCGCTGGCGGATGCCTACCCCGACCAGCGCTTTGCCGCCAGGATCCAGTCCATCGCACCGTTGGTCGATGCACAGCGTGGTGCGATCGAGGTCAAGTTTTCACTCTTGCAACAACCCCCGGCCTTCCTGCGTGAAGACATGACCTTGTCGATTGAGGTGGAAACGGCACGCCGCGAGCGGGCGCTGGTGCTGCCCGTGAATGCGCTGCGCGGCAATGAATCAAGCAACTCCGCCATGGTATGGATTGCGCGTGATGGACGCGTTGAGGAACGCAAAGTCCGACTGGGTCTGCGCACACTCAACGCGGTCGAAGTGCTGGAAGGCCTGGCCGAAGGCGATCTGGTGTTATTAGGGGCGATTGGGACGACGCCTCAACCGGGTCGCCGCGTCCATGCCGACACCACCAAGCTGGCCGCCACACCGCTGCGCAAAGGCGAAGACGCCGGCTCCGCCATGACCAATGCCATGGGGCGCTAGGGCGTCGCATCATGCTCAACTGGCTCGGATTTGAACGCCAAGTGGCGATCCGCTTCTTGCGGGAGGGGCGCATGCAAACCCTGCTCATCATGGTGGGCGTGGCGGCTGGGGTGGCGGTGGTCGCCTATATTTCAGCGCTCATCTCGGGGCTGCAGAGCAACACGTTGGAAAAAACACTGGGTGCGCAAGCCCATATCACGGTGAGTGAGCGCGACGATGCTGTGACGCCAGCCCGCCTACCGGCTGTATCGTCATTGCCTTCGGCGAACACCAGCGAACTGGTGCAAACGCAGCCGCGTGCGCAGCGGCCGCGATCGATTGCCAACTGGCAACTGCTGGTTCCCATGTTAGAGGCCATGCCCGAGGTGGCCGCAGTGTCGCCCACTGTCCTGGGTGCTGGGCTGGCCATTCGCGGTGAGGCATCCAAATCCATTACTTTGATAGGGGTCGAACTTGATCGCTACGACCATATCGTGCATGTGCGCTCTAAAGTCGTGGAGGGTGTGGCGCGCTTGGGGCCCGGAGAAGGCATGATCGGCCGCGACCTCGCCAACGATCTGGGGGTTCGTGTGGGCGACCGGCTGAACATCAGCACCGGCACCAGTACCGGCACAGTGACCGACTCATTGCGGGTGACGGCGCTGCTGGATCTGGGGGTGCGTGAACTCAACCGCCGCACCGTCATCGTGCCGCTGCGCACGGCGCAAAGCCTGGTCGGCCTGCCGGGCGGCGCCACCAATTTGGACCTGTCGCTGCGCGATGTCTGGAAGGCGCAAACCCTGGCGACCGAGCTGTCGCAACGCTTCCCCTACAAGATTGAAAGTTGGCAGGAGGCGAATGCCCAATTGGTGTCGGCGCTGAATGCGCAATCGGTGAGTACGGCGCTGATCCGCGGTGTCGTGATGGTCGTCGTGGTGCTGGGCATTGCCAGCGTGTTGGTGGTGTCCGTGGTGCAAAAACGCCGCGAGATCGGCATTCTGCGGGCCATGGGCGCAACGCAGGGCCAGATTCTGCGCATTTTCCTGCTGCAAGGTGCCATCGTCGGTGCGTTGGGATCTATCCTCGGGGTATTGCTGGCTTTTGGATTGGTCTGGGCTTTCACGACCTTTGTGCGCGGCAGTGATGGGCTGCCGCTGTTTGTAATCACACTAGCCCCCAGCCTTGCATTGCTTGTCGCGGTTATCGCCACGGTGTGTGGTGTACTGGCAGCCGTGGCACCCGCGCGGCGGGCGGCAGCGCTCGGCCCGGCACAGGCGATTCGGATGTGATGCAGGATGTAAGACAACGAGCCCACGCATGAACACATCCCAAGCCAAGCCCCCGTTGATTGAGCTGAGCGACATCCGCAAAAGCTACAACTTGGGTCTGCCCAATGAGGCTGAGGTGCTGCACGGCCTGTCGTTCAGCATTGCCCCCGGTGAATTTGTGGCGCTGATCGGTCCTTCCGGTTCGGGCAAGAGCACGCTGCTCAACATCGTGGGCTTGTTGGAGCGCATGACGAGCGGCAGCTACCGCATCCAGGGCGACGAGACGAACGGGCTGGATGACGCTGGCCTGACCTTGCGCCGGCGCGCCATGCTGGGTTTTGTTTTCCAGTTTCACCACCTGCTGCCGGCTTTCACCGCGCTGGAGAACGTGACGCTGCCGGCGCTCATGCGTGAAGGCCGTGTCACGAGCGCACAGCGCGAGCGGGCGCGCGCCGTGCTGGCAGCAGTGGGGCTGGAAAACGCCATGGACAAACGCCCGGGCGAACTTTCGGGCGGCATGCAGCAACGGGTGGCGATCGCGCGGGCGCTGGTGCTGAATCCGCCGCTGGTGCTGGCCGACGAACCCACCGGCAACCTGGATACCGCCTCGTCCGACGAGGTCTTCGCCCTGCTGCGGCGCATGCACGCTGAACTGAATATCTCGTTTGTCATCGTGACGCACGACCCACGCCTGGCCGCCCGTTGCGACCGTGTGATCGAACTCGTTGACGGTCGCATTGCGCGCGACGCAGCCAACACCGCGTCCAAGGTCGCTTAAAAAATCAGGACTCTTCCTGTGACATTTGTCGAGCCAGCAGCTTGTCGATCCTGCGCCCCTCCAGCGCCAGCACCTCAAATTCCCAGCCTTCGCAGGCGATGCGTTCGCCCACAACAGGCAATCGACCCGATACCGACATCAGCAATCCACCCACGGTGTTGTAGCGGCCTTTGTCTTCATCGGGGAGTTGTTTGATGCCTAGTCTTGAGCGTAGTTCGGCCAGCGGCATCAAACCGTCCAGCAGCCAGGTGCCATCGTCACTGTGCGTCGCCCACGCGTCAACCTGGGCATTCGGGCGCAACTCGCCGGTGATGGCTTCCAGCATGTCGCGCGGGGTCATCAAGCCCTGCACTTCGCCGTATTCGTCCACCACCATCACAATCCGCTCTGAGCGTTGACGGAACTGCTCTAAAACCTCCATGCCCGTGAGGGTTTCAGGCACGAACGAAGCGGGGAGTGCTAATAATTCAATGGTTTTGTCAGCTTCGTAAGTGGCCAACAACTTCGCCACGCTGATAACCCCCACCACATGGTCTAAACCACCACGACACACAGGGTACCAAGAATGGCTTGCACTGGCAGACAGTTCGCCAATTTGCTGCAGTGCCTGCACGACTGTGAGCTGCGCACCCAGCCACACAATGTCCATACGCGGAATCATCAATGAGGTGAGCGGCCTGTCGTCAAGATGAAACACATTGCGCACCATTTGGTGTTCGTGCGCTTCGATCAAACCGGCGTCAACACCCTCTTCCAAACTGGCGGTGATTTCTTCTTCCGTCACGCTGCGCACGGCATGCACATCAAAACGCAGCAGTTTGAGAATGCCCTGTGTGCAGGCAGCCAGCAGTTTCACAAACGGTGAAGCTATCGTTGCGATAGCGCTCATGGGTCGTGAGATCAGCCTTGCCACCGCTTCAGGATGTAATTGACCGATGCGTTTGGGCACCAATTCACCAAATATCAAAGTGATGAAGGTGATGACCACAACAACGATTGTCGTCGCTGCCACTCCGGCGATTTTGGGCGATGTGCCAAAGCTCTGCAAAAACAGCGAAACACCTTCAGAGAACGCCGCTTCACCGACAATACCGTTCAGCATACCAATAGAGGTGATGCCGACTTGCACTGTTGATAAAAAATGCGTGGGCTGATCCATCAAATCCAGCGCCGTCTGAGCGCCTTTGTCACCCGCTTCCGCCAATACGGCAAGACGCGCTTTTTTACTGGCAGTCAGTGCCATTTCTGACATGGCAAACACGGCGTTGAGCAGCGTCAACACTAAAATCAGGATTAAGTCCATGTGGCTTTCGAAAATTCAAAAATAGCAATTGATCACACAGGGCACATAATAACCGCATGGCACACTACCTCATTGGCGACCTACAAGGCTGCAACAGCGCTTTTGCACAATTGCTCGCCAAAATCGATTTCTCCCCCAGCCGCGACACTTTGTTTGTACTGGGTGATCTGGTCAACCGCGGCCAAGACTCACTGGCTGTGCTGGAACGCCTGATGCATTACGGGGACGCGGCGCGGTGTCTGCTGGGCAACCACGACCTGAACTTGCTGGCGATAGCCTATGGCGTACGTCAACCCCATCGCAAAGACACCTTGACGCAAATATTGCAGTCACCGCGCTTGCCGGTCTTGATCCACTGGCTGCGGAATCAGCGATTGGCAATGCAACACAACATAGATGTTCCAGAGTACGCCAAAAACTCTCATTCATCCGAACTATTAATGGTTCATGCCGGTGTTTTACCAGCCTGGACAGCTACAAAAACAATAGCTCTCGCCGCTGAAGTTGAAACTATCTTGCGCGATGCAAACGACACCGACTTGCGGGAATTCTTCCAGAATATGTATGGCGATACGCCGACCCAATGGCACGAGGGGCTGACCGGCTCGGCGCGGCTACGGGTGATCGTGAACGCATTGACGCGACTGCGATTTTGCAGCGCCGACGGTGAGATGGAGTTCGCCTCCAAGGAGAGCCTGGACGCCATACCAGCGGGTTATCTGCCGTGGTTTGACGTACCCGGCCGAGCCACTGCGGATATCACGATTGCCTTCGGCCACTGGTCAACGCTGGGTTGGCTCAACCGACCCGATGTGCTGGCCTTGGATGGCGGCTGCGTGTGGGGTGGTTGCTTGAATGCCTTGCGGCTGGATGAATCAGGCTCTTTGAACCAAGAATTGAAGCATGAATTGATTCACGTTGATTGTGAACAATCGCAAAAGCCCAGTTAGAACTTAGCCAAAAACTTAGCTAATTTCGGCCGCTTCTTGCACAGGTTCTGCCGCTACAGGCTTTGCAATCGCTTGGAACAAAGCAGCTACAAGCTTTTTAGAGCGGATATTGGCTGACTTGCCCACACGCGCTGGACCAGTCTTGGCAGCCGCTTCCCACGCGGGTGTAGTGGTTGCAGTGACGCCATCAGCCGATGGTGCAACTGGCGATGATTCGTAAGGCTTGTCAAAAAACGGGTCTTGAGCTTTGGCTTTTGGGCCTTTGAACGCATAGCGCTCACCTTGACTTGGCGAGTCTTCTCTGGCGCTGCGGTCGCGGCTAATGTTGCGGTCATTGCTCCGATGAGATCTGCTGCCGCCTTCACCATTCCCCTCACCTTCGCTACCGGCATACATGCGGCGGCCGTCGTTGATGCGGCCTTGCTTGCGGATATCCGGCTGGTCCTCCGGATACTCAACAGCCTCAAGTTCGATCTTTGTTTTGAGCAATTTCTCCAGATCAACCACCAAGCGACCATCGCTAGGTGCTACAAAGCTGATAGCCATACCCGATGCACCGGCACGACCTGTGCGACCAATGCGGTGCACATAGTCTTCAGCATTGAATGGCAGGTCAAAGTTAAACACCGCTGGCACATCTTTGATGTCCAAACCGCGTGCGGCCACGTCAGTGGCGATCAACAAGTCAACTGCGCCGCTCTTAAACGCTTCAAGCGCCTTCAAACGCTCGTCTTGGCTCTTGTCCCCGTGCAAAGCCGTGGCCTTTAAACCCTCGTTTTCCAGCGAACGTGCCAAGCGGGCACAACCCAGCTTGCTGTTCACAAAAACAAAGGCCTGTTTGATGCCGTTTTGCTTCAACAAGGCATGCAAGGCGTGGCGTTTGTCGTCAGCCGGCACGCTGTAGAAATGCTGCGTCACCGTTGATGCGGTTTGATTTGGCCGTGCCACCTCGATGGTGACCGGGTTTTGCAGGTAGCTGGCCGATAGCCGCTTGATTTCATTGGAGAACGTGGCCGAGAACAGCAAAGTAGTGCGTTGCTTGGGCAGATAACTCAAAATCCGCTCTAAATCGGGCAAAAAGCCGATGTCCAACATGCGGTCGGCTTCGTCCAGTACCACGTATTCGACTTGGTTCAAGACGCAGTTTTTGGCTTCAATGTGGTCCAGCAGGCGGCCTGGGGTGGCGACCAAAATCTCGACGCCGGCTTTCAGCTCAATCGTTTGCGGCTTCATGTCCATGCCGCCGAAAACGACAGCACTGCGGATTTGGGTGTACTTGGCGTAGGCTTTGACTTGTTGGGCCACCTGGTCGGCCAGCTCGCGCGTCGGCAGCAGCACCAAGGCGCGCACGGGGTGGCGGGCGGGTGAGGTGGAGGCGTTCTCGTGCTTCAACATGCGTTGAATCAACGGCAATGAGAATGCAGCCGTTTTGCCGGTGCCGGTTTGGGCAGCGCCCATCACGTCTCGGCCTTCCAAAACCACAGGAATAGCCTGCTCTTGGATGGGTGTCATGGTTTCGTAGCCCATGTCGGCTACGACGCGTGCC
The DNA here is from genome assembly GCA_043740415.1 of Polaromonas sp. GTDB lineage: Bacteria > Pseudomonadota > Gammaproteobacteria > Burkholderiales > Burkholderiaceae_C > Aalborgiella. The sequence continues at coordinate 44,404 of JAYUCJ010000255.1, forward strand.
AGCGACGGGGCCAGCGATAGTTGTGAAAAAGATGAGGTCATTTAGCCCTCTATTGTCGCATTTTGCGAGGCCAGACGTCAAAAAGGCAATCAACTGGGTATTATTCCAGTTAATTGCCTTGCCAAACGTCTTGGTAAACTCTCGGAAATCGTCTGCCGTACACGCCTGCTGATGCGCGGTTTACAACTCGCGCGTACTGAACGTATCGCAGCTCTTCACACTGCCCGTTTGCAAACCGACATTGAACCACTTGGCACGCTGGGCGCTGGTGCCGTGGGTGAAGCTGTCTGGTCGCACTTGGCCGGTAGATTGGCGTTGCAGCGCATCGTCGCCAATTTTGGCTGCCGCATTCATGGCTTCTTCGATATCACCCGATTGCAAGATTTGGCGTGATTCGTTGGCTTTTTTAGCCCACAAACCGGCGTAGCAATCGGCTTGCAATTCCACACGGACGGACAAGGCGTTGTTTTCTTTCTCGCTCAAGCGACGGCGCGCTTGCTCCACCTTGTCATTCACGCCCAGCAGGTTTTGCACATGGTGGCCAATTTCATGGGCAACCACATAGGCTTGGGCGAAATCGCCACCTGCGCCTAGCTGGCGTTTCAAGGTGTCAAAAAAGCTCAAGTCGATATAAACCTTTTGGTCACCCGGGCAGTAAAACGGCCCCATCGCTGCTTGGCCTGCGCCGCAAGGTGTCGGTGTAGAGCCACGGAAAAGAACCAGCTTAGGAGGCGTGTAAGTTGCGCCGCCTTTGGTGAAGACATCTTTCCAAACGTCTTCGGTGTCAGCCAAGACGACTGAGACAAACTTGGCTTGCATGTCTGTGGCAGGTGGTTTGGTCGCAGGGCCTTGCTGCACTTGGGGAGCGTCGCCGCCACCTAAGAAACCGAGCACGGTCAAAGGGTTGATGCCCAAAAAGTACGACGCTGCTAGCGCGATCATGATGGAGCCGATGCCAATTTTGCCAGCGCCCAAAAAGCCCCCACCGCCTCCGCCGCCACTGTCGCGTCGGTCTTCGACGTTGTCAGATTCTCGGTTGCCTTCCCATTTCATATTCTTGCTCCTTAATTGCGATTCTTATATCCCAGTAGCGATTGCTATAAATTCCGTTCGCCCTGAGCTTGTCGAAGGGTTCACTCTGATTCTAAGCCTTTGGTAGTGTGACACCGGTTTGACCTTGGTACTTACCCCCGCGGTCCTTATAGCTGGTGGTGCAAACTTCGTCCGCTTTGAAGAACAACACCTGCGCGCAGCCCTCGCCCGCGTAGATTTTGGCGGGCAGTGGCGTGGTGTTGCTGAATTCCAGCGTCACAAAGCCCTCCCACTCTGGCTCAAACGGCGTCACGTTGACGATGATGCCGCAGCGCGCATAGGTGCTTTTACCCAAACAAACCGTCAAAATATGGCGCGGAATGCGGAAATACTCCATGGTCCGCGCCAGTGCAAAGCTGTTGGGCGGAATGATGCAGCTGTCGCCCTCAAAATCGACAAAGCTTTTTTCGTCGAAGTTCTTCGGGTCAACGACAGTGCTGTGGATGTTGGTGAACACCTTGAACTCAGGCGCACAGCGGATGTCGTAGCCATAGCTGCTGGTGCCATAACTGATGATCTTCTTCCCCTCCTTCTCCCGCACCTGCCCCGGCTCAAACGGCTCAATCATGCCGTGCTTCTGTGCGAGTTCGCGGATTTGGTGGTCAGCTAGGATGGACAAGGGAAACTCCAGTAAAAAATATCAGAACTATGGGAATAGGTTGATATTGTGCCGCATTGTGGTGGGGATTTTTGAATACGGATTTTGCTATGTATTTAATAGCTGCTTAGGCAATAAATATGCCGGCTAGAGGCATAAATAAACCTATTTTCGGCATCTTTACGTTATAAATTGCACTTTCAGCGCCTTCAAACCGCTCAAACGCGCAAATCCTAAATCTGCCGTGACGAAAACGACATCTTCCCCAAGTGACATCGCACTGGCAGCTTGCAAAGCATCTGGTGTTTTCAGGCCGTAGCTGGCGCGCATCGTGGTGGCGACATCAACCACGGCGGCGGTTAGTTCAACGATGCGGGATTGGGTGAAAAAAGCCTCATACGCAGCCAACAAGGTGTGCGCATTGTCGCGTAGCGGTTTAACGCGGCATTCCATCACACCTAGGCGTGAAACGGCTAATTCACAGCTTGGATATTGATTTTTCAAATTCAGCAAAACGTCGCGCACCGCTTTCTGCGCGTTTGCATCACCTTCAAAGTAGTAAATGGCGGCGCTGCTGTCTAAAAAGGCGATCACCGATCAGACCAATCAGCGCGCAAATGGGCAACCCGCTCTTGCAGCACTGCAACGCTAGACGTGCCAGCCTCGCCACCCGTCTGCAATGGTTGTTGTAGCATCCAATCGATACCAGTAGGCGCTGCCGCTTCTGCGTTACGTTTTTCACGGGCTTTGGTCAGCTCATCCATATCCTGCGGCGACACGATATACGCTGCCGTACGCCCATGTCGCGTGATGATGATGGGTTCCCGCTGCGCGGCGTCCAACAGTTGCCCAAACCGGTTTTGCGCCTCTACAGATGTCATGCTTAGCATGTTGAAGTACCTCGAAATACTAGCCGAGTTGGCTATTGTGTACAGTTTAGCTAGTTATTTGAGTGATGTCAATTTGAGTTTGAGTGGTGATTTCACTACCATTTTCAAACAATGTACTATATTTTTCATAGCACCTTAGGTAATAAATACGCCGTCTAGAGGCGCATTCGTCACATCAAATATCCAGTCTATGACAGCCAAACTCCAATATAACAGGCATCCGAGCATTTAAAGTCCCTGCAACCACTCCAATTACTTCTTAGCGAATGGATTATATGGTTTTGCAATCTCGCCTTTTTTAGTACATTGTGGTGGATTAACCATTCCAGCTGCAAGTATGCCTCCGCCATTGATAATGCATGCATACTCAACACCAGACTTTGTTTTTGCTAAGTAGTAAGTATTTGGCACTTGTTCATTTCGATTGCTAATCGTTAGCTCTGATGCTGGGATACCTAAAGCTCCGGCCGTATTTGTGAGGAGACGGTCTTCTGATAAAAGTTGACTTGCGCAACCTGCAGTAATTGTTGCAATGATTGAAATTGTTGCAATGTTTAGTTTTTTCATTTGATTATTTAATATTAGTAGATTAAAGATTGGATATAACAACAAGTATTACTTTATTTTAACAACCATTGAGGGCAACACATCAGAAGACTTGATTTGCCATTTGTAAGCCCCCATCAAACCAAAAAACGAGGGTTCAGTGGTGGCATTCTGACTAATGACTTTCACGCCATTGCCCAAAGTAACACTCAAAGTGCCCTCAATTTTTGAACCGATAGCTTTCAAAGTAGCAATTGACTTTGAGTCTAACTTTACTGCTGAGATAGCTATCGTCCCATCCTTTTGCGGAATGATAGAAATAAGTTTGGAATCCTTTGACAAAAAATAATACGGCTCATTAGGCTTACCTTCTTTTTCGACAACCACTTGATAACGAGCTTTTCCAAGATATTCAACTTTAGTAAATTGTTTGTCCTTTTTGAACTCTTCAGTCAGTTTTTTCAGCCCCTCTTCGTCTTTAGCAGCTAACGTATTTTTGTTAACCGCCTCCAGCGCCAGCGCATAAGCCAATGTGCCGTCATATCTAAATTTGTAAGAACCATCTTTAGCAATTGAAATAGTTGCATCAAACTTTTCTGGAATCAAACAGCCTGTTAGCAATATTAGCGACATGCTTAATATTGCGAAAAATTTGCAACTTATAAATAGTTTCATTTTATATTTTGAAAATTAATTATTTAGTTAAGCTGCGCTTTGTTTCAAAGCCTGTGACACAACATCTTTTGAAACTATTGCTTTCCCAATGGGAGCGAGTGCTATACCTGCCAGCTTTAAGTGCTGAATACCGAATGGAATACCCAAAATAGTTACAAAGCAAAGAACCGCTGAAATGACATGTCCAATAGCTAGCCAAACACCTGCGAAGATAAACCAAACAATATTACCTACAGTACCAAAAATTCCTGTACCGATATCGTCTTTATTTAACAAGTCTTTTCTGCTAACTGCTACTTTTCCGAAAGGCAAGAACGCGAATTGACCAATCACAAAACACGCTTTTCCCCATGGCAGACCGATAATCGTTAGGCAAGCAACTAGCCCGACAAGCCACCAGCCAAGACCCATGAAAACACCGCCCAAAATAAACCAGAAAAAATTACCAATTGCGCTCATTTAAAACCTTTGTGAATATTTAAAAATATCTTTGAAATAAAAATACCCTGCAACTTACGCACAAGGCGTTTAACCAATATATCGTCAAATTAATAGCTTTGTGAAAATAAGCCAATGCTTGGGCCATTAATGATTTTGAGTTCTACGCTTCCATCCGCTCTAAAGTGAACACTTAACAACGCGAGAGTAGCTGTGCCTTTTTCAGACCACCACATATACGACGTGCTGCCATCAGAATATCCACTGCTTCCACCATTTGGGGCATAACCGACTAAGGCGTTGACCTGAGCAAGGCTCGTGCTCGGAGTAATTGCTTGGTATGCAGCAAGCAAATTAGCAGTGCTACCACCAGTTTCAGAAGTAGTTCCAGAATCGCTCCCACCACCGCCGCAAGCAACTAAAAATGAAGCTGCCAAAATCATCGCTAAAAATGTCTTAAAAATACGCATACTGAAACCCTTTTTTTTATTAGCCAACAAGCGAAATGTCTGTTGTATTTAACAAGTGTAAGTTAGGTGGATATGTGATTAAATTTAAAAACATGGAAAATCAGGGTTTTTCAGCATCAATTAACTGAAAACCCTTTGGTTTGATTTATTTTTCTTACTCAATAAATTCAAATGAGTACTTTTAAATACATTTCACAAAAATGAATTGGCAAGTTAAAAATCTTTTTGTCACCGTTACCGCTATGAATTTAATAGCTACCTTGGCAACAAATACAATTACTAGAGTCACATTTCACCTACATGCACCACAAACTGAGGTCAGAGCCCAATTTCGATCGCCGTTGTTGTCCGCCGAATTGTAAATTGTCCTGAATTGTGACCCCACTTTGTTCGCCTCCGCCTCGACCAAGCTTGTGAACCGCCTTTCTCAAACAATTGGCGCTCGTGGAAGCTTCACTTAACAGTCAACCCGCAAATGAAAGCGCCCATATCGCCCGGCGGGGCACTAGCAACGGCGCTGCCGTTGCGTGCCTATGGGCAGGGCAGGGCATGTCCCTCGCACGTGCTGTGCACGTGCTGTGCACGTGCTAAAGGGTTGGGGGTGAGTGGGGGGAACAAGCCAGCTTACGCAGTAAATTTACTACACTTTTTATAGCACCTTAGGCAATAAATACGCCGACTATAGGCCAATTTAAAGGATGAAAATTACAATTTCAGTATCTTTACGACTTCAGCTGCTACAAAATCACCGTTTTAAATCAAACAGCCCTCTGCGCTACTGCTTCGCACTGAAGAACGCATCGTAAGAGGCCGTATTGAAGCCGCGAATTTGCCTTTGACCATTGACCATCAATGGAATGCCCCTTCTGCCGTTGCCACTGGCTGCGGCAAAAGCCTGAGAGCCGTCTTGCGTGTCGATGTTGATTTCGGTGTAGGCAATACCTTGGTTCTTCAGGTATTGCCGAGCTTGGCGGCAATATGGGCACCAGTCTGCGGCGTAGAGCACCAGCCCCTGGGGTGCCATGGCAGCGCCGGAGCGCCCAGCGGTGGGTGATGGTGCACGCGCGCTGGACTGGCTTTGCGTAGCGGACTGCGCGCTTTGTGGGGGCAGCGAGGTGAAGGGAACGGGTTTGTAATCCGCAGGGGGTTGGCTGGAGGTGGTGATGTTTCCGGCGGCATCGCGGCCGAGGTAGACGATCTGCGATGCGCAGGTGAGGCTGACAAGCAGCAGCATCAAAGCGAGCAAGTACTTGGATCGCATGGGGGGGTCTCCCGGTTTAACTTGCCGGAGCTTGCAAACGACTGAGAATATCCAGCATCGCGGCAGAAGTGTCGGTATGGTGATGGACGATCTTCCAAGCTCCGGCTTCGCGCTGATAAATGTTCGTGACGCGATGCTCGATGCTGGCCAGTTGACCAGCCAGCTTGATCTGCCCATGCTCGATACCCACTTCGTAAGCCATCTCCCCCACCACTCGGATGAGTTGGTCATTCAGCTCTACGTTGCCGCCTGAAGCCAGTTGCGCCACTTTCTCGAATGACCCCTTGACTGCGTCCCAACCAATATCCCGACCACCGATCGGGTGCAAAGCCGTCACCGCCGCGTTGTGCGACCAGATGTCGGCCATCGCGGCGCTGTCCCCCCCGACCATGCGGTTCAGGCTGGCGTAAAACTGCGTTGATGCTTTGCGAACGTCGTCTTCTGTTGACATGATATTTCCCCTTTGCAATCAGGTTAATGGGGTTACAGTCTACGCCGTTGCGGCTCCTGTTACAAGGTGAAAAATACCCGCTTTTCTAGGCCAACTGCTGCGAAATCACCGTTTTCTCAATCAAGCGGTCATCGCCCAAGACAATCATCGCAAAAAGGAGTTCGTCTAGGCTTTCGGCTCGGGCTGTTCGACGCTCTAGTAGGGGTGTAGCTTGGGGGTTTAGGATGATGAAATCTGCCTCGCAGCCAACCGCCAAGTTGCCGATGACGCCTTCTAAACCCAAGGCTTTCGCCGCGCCTGTGGTGTGCTGCCACCAGAGGTTTTGGGGGGATAGGCTCATGCCTAGCTTGGGTTGGCCGCCTTGGAATAGTGCGGTTTTGACGGTGGCGCGGCCTACATAATAGGCTGCTAGCATGGTGTGGAAGGGGCTGAAGCTGGTGCCGCCGCCTACGTCGCTGGCCAGGGCGTATGTCATGCCGGCTTCGTCCGCCGCGCGGTAGTCAAAATAACCGCTGCCCAAAAACAAATTGCTGGTTGGACATACAGCCGCTGCTGCGCCTGTGGCTTGCATCAAGGCGCGGTCTGTGGCGTCTAGGTGGATGCAATGGGCATAGACTGCTCGTTTGCGCAGCAGGCCGAAGTCGTCATAAATGCTTAAATACGAGCGCGATTTTGGGAACAAAGACAAGGCCCAGCTGATTTCTTCGACGTTTTCGGCGACGTGGGATTGAATCCACACATCGGGATATTTAGCCGCCAGCTCGCCCAAACCTCGCAATTGCGCGTCGCTGCAGCTGGGGGCAAATCTGGGGGTGAAGGCGTATCCCAAACGATCCACGTCATGCCATTTGTGCATCAGCAGCTCGGTGTCGATCAAACTGCGTTCGGTTTCATCCCGCACACCATCTGGAGAATTGCGGTCTTGCATACATTTGCCGGTGATGAGGCGCAGGCTGTTTTTCTGCGCTTCAGCGAACAAAGCATCAACCGACGCGACGTGTGATGTGGCAAAAGTGAGCGCTGTTGTAACGCCATTTCGCAATAATTCTGCTATGAAAAAAGTAGCTGCTTGGGCAGCATATTCACCGGCTATGAATCGTTTTTCCTCTGGGAAAGTGTAGCTTTCTAACCATGGCAACAGCCCCTCAGCGGGTGAACCGATCACATCGGTTTGCGGGTAATGCACGTGGGTGTCAACAAAGCCGGGCGCGATGATACGGTCTGGCAGGTGCTGCACAGTCACATCGGGGTGGCGGGCTTTGAACTCGTCGGCCAGCAAGTTGTAATCACCCACCATTTGCACGACTTGCCTGCCCTGTGCGTCAGGGCCTATGACGAGCAAGCCGTCTTCATCCAGCCGCGCGGCGTTAGACGGCTCAGCCTGCGCATCGAAGCTCAAAATACGGGCACGGTAGGCTTTGATCATTTTTTAACTTTTAAAAGGTTTCAAAAACCTCGTTCAACTTGTCAATATGGCTGCGTTTGGCCGTTTCGTCAAGAAAACTTGCAGTGAAGCTGTTGTGCGCCAATTGGTAGGCGTGCTGGGGGGTCATGCCGGTGGCGGCGAAGGTTTTCAGGAAGTTGGCGTTCATGTAACCACCGAAGTAGCTGGGGTCGTCTGAATTGACCATGGCGACCAAGCCAGCATCTAGCAATTGCGGCAGGTTGTGATCGCGCAAGTCCTTGAAAACACAGAGTTTTAAGTTCGACAGCGGGCAAACGGTGAGCGGGATACGGTCTTTTTTCAACCGCGCCATTAAGAGTGCATCCTTGCTGGACTGCACGCCGTGGTCGATGCGCTCGACTTTGAGCAGGTCCAGCGCCGTCCAGACATACGCTGGCGGCCCCTCTTCCCCCGCGTGGGCGACCAGATGCAAGCCCAGCTCGCGGCAGCGGGCGAAGACTTTTGCAAACTTCTCGGGCGGGTTGCCGACTTCACCAGAATCGAGTCCGATGCCGATGATCTTGTCGCGGTAGGGCATGGCCTGTTCCAGCGTTTCGAACGCGTCTTCTGGCGCGCTGGCGGCTCAGCATGCGTATGCGCTAGCGCGCAACAGTTTTGAGGCGAGCTTCATTGATGCAGCAAAAAAGCGGCGCTATGTTGACCAGCTGGACGCGGTGTTCGAAGGGTTTCGGTGAGCGGA
>JAYUCJ010000256.1:0-2711 GCA_043740415.1 Polaromonas sp.
ACCGGCGCCGGCCAGCACGGCGTGGCCACTGCGACCATTTGTGCAAGGTATGGCCTGGAATGCGTGGTTTACATGGGCAGCGAAGACGTCAAGCGCCAAAGCCCCAACGTCTACCGAATGAAGCTGCTGGGCGCCACCGTGGTGCCGGTTCAATCGGGCAGCAGGACGCTGAAAGACGCCCTCAACGAAGCCATGCGCGACTGGGTCGCCAATGTGGACAACACCTTCTACATCATAGGCACCGTCGCCGGCCCGCACCCCTACCCCATGATGGTGCGTGATTTTCAAAGCGTGATTGGTGAGGAATGCCTGGTTCAAATGCCTGAAATGCTGGCTGCTGCGGGTTGTGTCAACGCACAACCCGATGCCGTGGTCGCCTGCGTGGGCGGCGGCAGCAACGCCATGGGTATTTTCTACCCCTACATCAAGCATGAAAACACCCGCTTGATTGGCGTTGAAGCGGCTGGCGAAGGTTTGGAGAGCGGCAAACATTCAGCCTCGTTACAACGCGGCAGTGCCGGCGTGTTGCACGGCAACCGCACCTACATTTTGCAGGACGACAATGGACAGATCACCGAAACCCACAGCATCAGCGCCGGGCTGGACTACCCCGGCGTGGGCCCTGAGCATGCGTTTTTGAAGGATATTGGTCGTGCTGAATATGTTGGCATCACCGATGAGGAAGCTTTGTCTGCGTTCCATTACCTGTGCCGCACTGAAGGCATCATCCCCGCGCTGGAGTCCAGCCATGCGGTGGCTTATGCCATGAAACTGGCCAAAACCATGCGCCCAGATCAATCCATTTTGGTGAATTTGTCAGGCCGTGGCGACAAAGACATTGGCACGGTGGCTGATTTGAGCAAGGCCGACTTTTATTGCCGACCCAGCTGCGAAGGCCAATCGGTCAAAGGCAGCGAGCAGATTGTGAAGGTGGTGAAATGAACGCCATGACCAATAAGCACTTGCATCGCATTAAATCCACCTTTGCTGCTCTGAAGGCGCAAAACCGCGCCGCGCTGATTCCCTACGTCACCGCGGGTTTCCCCTTTGCCGACATCACCCCCGAACTGATGCACGGCATGGTTGCGGCGGGTGCGGATGTGATTGAACTGGGTGTGCCCTTCAGCGACCCTTCCGCCGATGGCCCAGTCATCCAAAAAGCGGGCGACAAAGCCCTGAGCTACGGCATTGGGTTGCCGCAAGTGCTGGATATGGTGCGTGAGTTTCGTCAAACCAACCAAACAACCCCCATCGTGTTGATGGGCTATGCCAACCCCATTGAACGTTACGATCAACGCCACGCCAAGCCGGGTGTGGCAAGTAGCTTCATTCGCGACGCCGCTGTAGCGGGTGTGGACGGCATGCTGGTGGTCGATTACCCGCCCGAAGAATGCGAGGCGTTTGCAGCCGAGTTGAAGGCTAATGGCATGGATTTGATCTTTCTGCTTGCGCCTACGTCTACAGACGCACGCATGGCGCAGGTTGCCCGTATCGCCAGCGGCTATGTGTACTACGTCTCGCTCAAAGGCGTGACAGGTGCGGGCACGCTAGACACCGATGCCGTCGCCGCCATGCTGCCCAAAATTCGGCAGCATGTGACGGATATTCCAGTTGGCGTGGGTTTTGGCATTCGCGATGCCGCCACGGCGAAAACCATTGGCAAAATGGCCGATGCGGTGGTGATTGGCAGCAAGATCATCCAATTGATAGACAATCAACCCAGAGACAAGGTCGTTGGCGTGGCCAGCGAATTTTTAAGTGGCATTCACGCTGCTTTGGTTGCAAAATAGCACATCAGAACGAACGTTCAGGACAGAAGCATTGAAGGATACACACACATGAGTTGGCTAGAAAAGTTACTTCCGCCCAAAATTCTCAAATCGGACCCCGCAGACCGGCGCAGCATTCCTGAAGGCTTGTGGATCAAATGCCCCAGCTGCGAAACCGTGCTGTACAAGGCCGATTTGGAACAAAGCCAGAACGTCTGCCCCAGCTGCAGCCACCACCTGCGTATAGGCGCACGGGCACGAATCAACAGCTTTTTGGATGCCGAGGGCCGTTACGAAATCGGGCAAGAAGTGCTGCCTGTGGATGCGCTCAAGTTCAAGGACAGCCGCAAGTACACCGAGCGCTTGAAAGAAGCACTGGAAAACACCAATGAAACCGATGCTCTGGTCGTCATGGGTGGTTCGGTGCACAGCATCAACGTTGTCGTCGCCTGCTTTGAATTTGACTTCATGGGCGGTAGCATGGGCAGTGTGGTGGGCGAGCGCTTTGTGCGCGGCGTGCACACTGCGATTGAACAAAAAGTGCCCTTCATCTGCTTTACGGCGACAGGTGGCGCGCGCATGCAGGAAGGCTTGCTCAGCCTGATGCAGATGGCCAAAACCAATGCTTCACTCACCAAATTAGCCAAAAAAGGCCTGCCCTACATCAGCGTGCTGACCGACCCGACCATGGGTGGCGTCAGTGCTGGTTTTGCCTTTGTGGGTGATGTGGTGATTGCCGAACCCAAAGCCCTGATTGGCTTTGCGGGACCACGGGTGATTGAATCCACCGTGCGCGTGACGTTGCCAGCGGGCTTTCAACGTGCTGAGTTTCTACTGCAAAAAGGCGCGGTGGACTTCATCTCTGACCGCCGTGAGCTGCGTAAAACCATTGCCAATGTGCTGGCCATGCTGCAAAAGCAGGCGGCTGATGCGGTTGTTTGA
>JAYUCJ010000257.1:0-1026 GCA_043740415.1 Polaromonas sp.
CGCGTCCATCAACCTGGAGGCCATTGACCGCATGCTGGTCGATTTTCCCAATGCCGACATCGTCTTTATTGAGAGCGGCGGCGACAACCTGGCCGCCACGTTCAGCCCGGAATTGAGCGACCTGACGATCTACGTGATTGACGTCGCGGCCGGCGAGAAAATCCCGCGCAAAGGCGGACCCGGCATCACCAAAAGCGATTTGTTCGTCATCAACAAGATCGACCTCGCACCTTATGTGGGCGCAGATTTGGGCGTGATGGAGGCCGACACGCGGCGGATGCGCACGACGGCCAAGGGTTTGAAGCCGTTTGTGATGACCAATTTGAAAACCTTGGTGGGGCTGGCGGATGTCGTGGCGTTTATTGAGGGGCGGGGGATGTTGATTGATGCCTGATTTCCCCTTCAAATAGGGACGACGAGGGACTGGCTTTCAAGGTTCCAAAAACCTACCATTTTGGACGGATCGAGGTTCGAACGTGAATCAAACTCATGGAGAAAACCAAAAACCGTTCGGACGGCCCAATCCGCGCATCCAGCACTCATGCTTTGCATGGTTACAAAATCTGCTCGTGAATCCAGAAACGGGCTCAGCCTGTACCGGCCACTAAGAACGTTTACGAGCTCAATCTTTCGATTTCTATCAGGATCCCAGGTAGGTTTGTAGTGCACCAATGCATTCCTGTATTCGATCAAGGCCCAAGCGTCACGACGGATTTGGGAGTTTTGGTCCAGAGCGGTAGCGCCAATCATTTCCAGAGCCAATTTGTACTTTTCCAAAATTTTCTTACGCTCAATGCCTTTATCACCCCAGAAATCGACCTCAAAATCTTTGAGCATCGGCTTTAATCGGCAGTGCGGCGAAATGAAGATCTCATTGATGTGAGCCTCCAAACAGGCGGTAGCTGACATTATGGTGCCGCTTACATACGACCGAATGCCCTCAAAAAATGCGTCAAACTCCAATCCATCATTTGAATTTTCGAGCGCGGCAGCGTGATCGCGGAATGTCGTCGCCGCTTTCAAGTG
>JAYUCJ010000258.1:0-1026 GCA_043740415.1 Polaromonas sp.
ACCATATTGACTTCCCCGACTATTCCGTGGGAGAGCTGATGCAGATCTCGCAAAAAATGCTGGGTATGCAAAATTACCGCTTTGGCGATGGGGCAGCGCAGGCATTTGAAGAATACATGGCACTGCGCATTGCGCAGCCGCATTTTGCAAATGCCCGCAGCGTACGCAATGCACTTGACCGGGTACGTCTGCGTCAAGCCAGCCGTTTGTTTGCCAGCCCAGACCGGGAGTTGACGGTTGATGACTTGACCACCATAGAAGCGCAAGACATTCGCGCCAGCCGCGTTTTTCAAAGCGCTTGAGGATAGCGATATGAACCGAACCGCACCATTGCAAGCCATTATTTTTGATGTGGACGGCACACTGGCAGACACCGAGTTTTCCCACATGGCAGCTTTTAACGAAGCCTTCCAGCATGAAAATTTAAATTGGCAGTGGGACACCGCCACCTACACCAAGCTGCTGGACGTCTCTGGTGGCAAAGAGCGCATTGCCCACTACTGGAAGCAAATTCAACCGGGGTTAAAGAGCATTGGCAGCGGCGCTTTTGCAGACACGGTGCAGCGTATCCATGACCAAAAAACTGCCGCCTACGAACGCATGGTGGCCGAGGGTGCCGTGAAGTTGCGGCCCGGTGTATTAACGCTGATCGAGCAAGCATTTACAGCGGACATCCGCTTGGCGATTGCTACCACGACGTCAAAAGTCAACGTATCTTCCTTGCTGCGCCAGGCCATCGGGCTGAACTGGTCAGACTACTTTTCAGTGATTGAAGATGCGTCCACCGCGCCACAAAAAAAGCCGCATCCGCGGGCGTATATCCAAACGCTGGCTCGCTTGAGCCTGCCTGCGGGCGCATGCATGGCGATTGAAGACTCGGCCAATGGTCTGAAGGCGGCAATGGCAGCAGGACTGGCGACGGTGATCACCCTCAACAGTTTTACCGAGCATCATGATTTTTCGGGTGCCTTGTGTGTGCTGCCCAGTTTGGCGCAAACCAGTTTGGCAAAGCTCACGGAACTGCAT
>JAYUCJ010000259.1:0-2698 GCA_043740415.1 Polaromonas sp.
TGCTGGATCGTGCCGCCCACCATGCCGGGCACAGCGGCTACCGTTTCTAAAACAATGGCGCGGTGACCATAACGCTTGGCGAAAAAGGTGTCCGCGAAAAACCGCAATACTTTGGTAAAGCCCAGCGCAAAATGGTCTGAAAAACCCTGCGGCGCATGGTGCTTGGGTTGCTCGTCGATGGATTGGGATTCAGCCATAGGCGCGCCATCGTCGGGCTGAAAGTCGTGTTGCGTCATGTGTGCCTTCCTTGTGGATTTCAAACAGATGTCAAAAACTCGTGCTTCGCCCAATATATCAGGTTAATGCGCAAGTTTTCAACGCACGGTTTTGTCCTACAGCGCTTGACGACTTACTTCTTTGGCAAACACCTGCCAAAATTCCGCATTCTGCGTGGTCGCAAAGTTGATGCGCATCAGCGTACTGGGGCGGCGGTCGGCTAAAAACAAAGCGCCTGGCGCCAGCAGGTAGCCGTGGTCTAGCATGCGCTGGGCGAGGGCGTCGGTGTCTACGCCGGTGTCCACCCAGCCAAACAAACCGGCTGGTTCGGCTGCCAACGTGCAGCCGTGGGTGAGTGCTAACTTCACCGATCTGCCCCGTGCCGCATCAAGCTGGGTGCGGATGCGCTCGGCATGACGGCGCAGCTGGCCTTGGTCGATGCAGTGGCTGACGGCTTTTTCCAAGAGCGATGGCGTGGTCAGCGTGGCGAGCAATTTGGTGTCCAGCAGCTGCTCCACCAAGTTGGGCGGTGCGGCCAGGTAGCCCACGCGCCAGTTGGGGGCGAGGATTTTGGCAAAGCCGCTGACGTAGATCGTGCGCTGCAAGCCATCCAGCGCGCACAGCCGTGTGGCGTGCGCGGGGGCGATGTGGCTGTAGGTGTCGTCTTCAACGATATGAAAGTCGTACTGATTCGCCAGCTTCAAAATGCTGTGCGCGCTGCCGGGCGACAAGCTGTAACCCGTGGGGTTGTGCAGCACGCTGACGCTGACAAAGAGTTTCGGGCGATTTTCTGAGCCTGCATGCGCTTCACAATACTGCGCCATCACCGCCAAATCGGGTCCATCCGGGCCGCGCGGCACCGGCAAAATGCGCAAGCCCAGCATTTGCAGGCGCGCAAACTCAATCGCCCAGCCGGGTTCTTCCACCATCACCGTATCCCCGGCTTTTAAGAGCGTGCGGCTCACCATGTCCAGCGCATGCGTTGCGCCCACGGTGGTGATGATTTGCTCTGGGCTGGCAGATATGTTGATGCCTGCAAGCTTGTTGGACAGCGATTGACGCAGCCCAGCATCGCCCAGCGGTTCGCCATACGACAGCGAGAACTTTTGCAATTCTGTGGGGCTGGTGACTTTGCGCACCGCGCTGGACAAGAAGCCAGACGCCAGCCATTCGGGCGGAAACACGCCCATGCCGGGCTGAGGCTTGCCGCTGGCTGGCACAAACATGCCGCGAATCAGCATGGCGGCATTCACAGGTCTTGCCAGGGGTTGTAATTTAGCTATACTTTTAATAGCTGTATTGGCATTAAATACGCCGGCTACATGTGAATTTACGGGTGTAGTTGAAGAGGCGGATTGAGAGAATTCACGAACAAAAAAACCACGGTTTTTACGCGCCTCTACCAAGCCTAGCGCCAGTAATTGGTCATACGCTGCCACCACAGTGGAGGGGCTGACCTGCTGCTGCTGCGCGCATTGCCGCACCGAGGGCAGCCGCGAGCCAGGCACCAAGAGCCGGCTGTTGATGCGCTCGGCAAAGCGGCTGCTGAGTTGCTCCGCCAAAGTCATTGAAGCGCTGTGGCTCAATTTTTCTGTCGTAAACGGTGCGGACATGGTGCAGACATGGTTTGTGTATTGATAAATATGACAGTACACTGAAATAAACTGACCTGCTGTACTGTATTGCTAGTGTATTGTTTTATCGCTTAAAGTGTCAATAACTATTGTCAAGACGAAATTATTTATGAACACCTCAGAATGAATACATCAGAATTCATCGCCCTATTGGCCTTAACCACCGCCGCCAGCTTCACGCCGGGGCCGAACACCACGTTGTCCACCGCGCTGGCGGCTAATCACGGCTTAAAGCGTGCGATGACTTTTGTCTGCGCCGTGCCCATCGGCTGGGGGCTGCTTTTTACCTTGTGTGCGGGTGGCGTGGGCGCTTTGATGGTCGCCATGCCCGCGCTGCGCCTGGGCATCAAGGTGCTGGGTGTGGGGTATTTGCTCTGGCTGGCTTACAAAATTGGCACTGCAAGCAAATTGAGTTCGGTGGATGAATCGCGTTTGAACGTCACATTTTTTCAGGGCGTGATGCTGCAGTTTCTCAACATCAAGGCTTGGATGCTGGCGCTGGCTGTGGTTGCCGGCTGGCTGGCGGGGCGCGCCGACGCTGCGAATCGTTTTGCATTGCTCTTGCCCATCATGTTGTTTTTCGGCTTTGCGAGCAATTTGCTGTACGCCGCGATGGGCTCGCTGCTGCGCGATTGGCTGCAGCAAGGACACCGTTTAGCGTGGTTTAACCGCTTCATGGCCGCCGTTTTGGCAGTGACGGCGGCGTGGATGGCGACTTTTTAGTATGAACTCGGCACACACATCAACCCAAAATGTCAAAACCGGTTTGTGGCTGGGGCTTTTAGGCGTCACGATTTTTGCCGCCACACTGCCCTTGACCAAGCTGGCCGTCGGCACGGCTGCAGACC
>JAYUCJ010000260.1:0-6824 GCA_043740415.1 Polaromonas sp.
ATATAGGCATAGAAAACAGCGTTGCTGCATCGGCTAACTCGTTGATTTATATAGAGTCTATTTTGAACCACTATCTAACGTTGACATAGCCTAAATTTATAGTGTTTTGCGGTAATTTATTCAGATTTTATAGCCTGTATGATTTCTGCATGCAAGATATCATGATCAACATTGTCCCCATGCTCATTATCTGCGCCGTTGGCCTGGGCGCGGGCGTGCTGGGCGGGGTGATTGGTTTTGGCACCACCATTTTGCTGATGCCGCCCTTGGTGCATTTCTACGGCCCGATGCAAGCCGTGCCCGTGATCGCCTTGGTCGCCATCGTCGCCAATCTCACCCGCGTGGCGCTGTGGTGGCGCAGTGTGGACTGGCGCGTGACCGCCGTTTACGCCGCCACGTCGGTGCCAGCGGTCATTTTGGGTGCAAACACCTTGGTGCAGTTCAACCCACGGATGATTGAGTTGGTTTTGGGCAGCTTTTTGCTGCTGATGATCCCCATCCGCCGCTGGCTGCGTCGCCAAAATTTCACCTTGCGTTTGCCGCACATGGCGGTGGTGGGCGCGGTGATCGGCTACCTTACCGGCATTGTGGCCTCCACAGGTGCGATCAACACGCCGTTTTTCTTGGCCTACGGCTTGCTGAAAGGTGCCTACATAGGCACCGAAGCCGCCGCTTCCTTGGCCATGTTTTTGGCCAAAGGCGCAACCTTCCACCAGCTAGGCGTGCTGGACAACCGTGCCATCCTGCAAGGCCTGCTGATAGGCGTTTTCGTGCTGGCAGGCTCCACCCTGTCAAAACGGCTGGTGCTCAAACTTCCCGAAGAGCGCTTCTTGCAGCTGATGGAGGGTGTGATGCTGGTGTCTGGGTTGTCGATTTTGTGGATGGCTTGGCCTTGATTTGCTCAAACATTGCAATATAGCTACAATTCAAGTGTTTACGCAGATAAACACACAAACACATAGAAGGCACGCCATGTCAACTTTAGCTAGCTCATCTACAAACAGCAACCCAGCCCGTTGGAACTTGGTCATCTCCGAGCAAACCAACATAGCCGTACGCAGCTTTTTGGCGCTCAAAGGCTTCAAAAAGGGCGATTTGTCCAGCTTTGTGGAAGAAGCCGTGCGTTGGCGCGTGTTTGACCAAACCTTGAACGAAGCCCGCAGCGGCTTTGATGGTTTGCAAGTCGACGAAGCGCAAAACATGCTGGAAGAGGCCTTGGCCGAGGTTCGTGCGGAAGGATTAACAACGGGTCGGTATGCCGCCTTCTCCTCCAAATCTACTTCTAAGAAAGCCTAAGCACCACCATGCGCGTGGTGCTAGATACCAATATTCTCGTAAGCGCCCTGTTGCTGACCCACTCAGCCCCCGCACAAGCCGTCATCGCGTGGCGGCGCGGTCAGTTTGAGCTGGTGACCTGCGAACTGCAACTGCAAGAACTGCGCGACGTCACCCGCCGCCCCAAAATCCGCACCCTCATCCGCCCCGCCATGGCTGGCGAATTGGTCAACCAACTGCGTAGCATGGCGCTGATGGTTGACAAACTCCCCCCCGTCGATGTCTCGCCCGACCCGTTTGACAACTTCTTGCTATCACTCGCGCAAGCGGCGCAAGCCGATGTGCTGGTGTCCGGCGACAAACGCGGGATTTTGGATTTGAAAGCGCACGGGACGTGTAGGATTTTGACGGTTCGGGGGGTTTTGGATGGGTTGAATCTTAGATAGATACTGTATATATAACCATAAAAATTAAACTCTTTCCTTCTTTCAGCTATGATTGACTTAAGCTTGAAGTGAAACAGTTTTCACATAGCCTTTTAACAAATAAGTTTGATTTCCATTTCATGACTAATCATTTTCATCAGGCGGTAATAGCTCATGCGAGCTGAACCAGTTGTTGGCGTTGAACCTTCGGTCATTCGCTGGGCGCGCGAATCAATGGGTATGTCTGTTGAAGATGTTGCGATCAAAGTAAAGCGGCCACTTGATGAAGTCATAGCTTGGGAAACTAAAGAGGGTGCATCACCGACTTATTCGCAATTAGAAAGTCTTGCTTATAAAGTGTTCAAACGCCCATTGGCGATTTTCTTCCTGCCTGCTCCTCCTGACGAGATTCAGCCAGTACGCGAGTTCAGATCACTGCCAGACGCGGATTTACTCGCGCTTCATGCAGATACCTTTGTTCAAGTGCGCAAAGCACATGCGTATCAAATTACGTTAAAAGAAGTGTTTGAAGGTAAGAACCCTAGCTCTCAGTTACTCGCAAATTTAGCATCACTTGATATGCAACAGTCCGTCGCAACTCAAAGTCTTGCCGTTAGAGAAGCATTAGGAATATCACTTAATACTCAGCTCGATTGGAAATCTGACGATATTGCATTGAAAAAGTGGCGCGAAGCAGTGGAGCGTCTCGGTATTTTTGTGTTTAAAGCACCATTTAAGCAAAAAGATATCTCTGGATTTTGTCTGCTAGATGCAGATTTTCCGCTAATTTACTTGAATAACAGCACCACAAAAACTCGTCAGATTTTTAGTCTTCTGCATGAGTTAGCTCATTTGCTTTTAAATGTTAGTGGCATTAGTAAGTTTGAAACCTCTTACGTTAGGGAGCTTCCAGTTACTGAGCGTCGCATTGAACAATTTTGCAACAAATTCGCTGCTGAAATTTTAATTCCTTCCGCTGACTTTGCACGACAAATTGCAAATCTTCCTAATAACGCAGAATTAATGCAAGACCAAATTTTCGTTAACTTAGCTGCTCGTTATGGCGTTAGTCGTGAAGCGATATTGCGCCGTTTCCTAGATCTTGAGCGTGTCAGCCATGCGTTTTATGAACTAAAAGCAAAATTCTGGGCTGGTCAGAAAAAAGCGGCGTCAGGCGGTGATTGGTATGCCTCACAAAATACCTACTTGAGCGATCGTTTTGCTAAAGAAGTCGTTAGTCGACATTATCGAAATCAATTTACCGTTGAGCAAGCGTCAGACTTTTTAGGCATCAAAGCAAAGAATTTTGCTGGATTAGAAGAGCGTATCCTCAAGGGAGCCGCTGCATGATTTATGTGTTCGACACGAGCTCTCTAAGTAAATTAAAGCACTTCTTTCCTAAAGTTTTTAAATCTGTATGGACTGGCTTGGATTCATTAGTCCAAGCTGGCGAGTTAATCTCTACGCGTGAAGTTTGGAATGAAATTGAGCGAGGCGATGTAGACCAATACACGAACCAATGGCTTAAAGATCGTAAGCAAATTTTCACAACACCAACTGCTGATGAGTTGAGATTTGTCGCACAAATCTTTCAAATCCAACACTTTCAGTCACTTATTGGTGAAAAGCAACGCTTAGTTGGCACTCCAGTAGCTGATCCCTTCATCATTGCCTGCGCAAAAATTCGCAAAGGAACTGTCGTGACTGAAGAACGAATCAAACCTAATGCAGCAAAAATTCCAAATGTTTGCCTACATCCAAGCGTGGATGTACCTTGCATTGACCTTGAAACTTTTATGCAAAAGCAAGGTTGGACTTTTTAAAAATTAAATGAAAAACAGCACCCGCAGGTGCTGTTTTACTCATTTCAGAGGCAATTTTCGCCTCTAGCCGGCGTATTTATTGCCTAAGAAGCTATGAAATAGATAGCAACTTAGGCGGCTAAATTACGCCTCGCCCGTCATCACCTTCAAACGCCAAGCATGTAACAACGGCTCGATGTAGCCGCTTGGTTGCTCTAGGCGCGTCAACTCCAAGTCTGTCGCGGCTTTGCGATCCAGTTGAGTGTGGGTATGTGGGGAGCTTTTCGCTAATTGAACCTAATGATTGTTGTATTCTCGGAGCAAAATACACACACAAACTTGATAAAACTTGATTTACATAGCTTTTACGCCATAATCTACCTCTTATGCACAAAGTTATCCACAGCGAATCCATCAAAGCTGCACTGACGGCTCGCGGATGGAGTCAGGACAAGCTGGCAAAAGAAATCGGCGAATCTCCGCAATTGGTGTCGCTTTGGTTTCAAGGTAAACATTTTCCGCGCCCGGAAAAATTGCTGAAACTGGCTACGACCCTTATGTTGGGCTTTGACCAGTTGGTCATGCCTGACGCCAACCAAGCCATTATTGCCTTCCGTAAAAAAGCGGGCGCTAAAACCACAGACGAACATATTGTTAAAGCGCAAGCTATGGCAGCGCTGCTAAAACCATTGGTAGAGTACCTGCCACAGCGGCGTGCCTTGCACACACTGCTGCCGAATCCGTCAATCGACTATGCCAAATTGCAAAACGCTGTGGCAGAAGTACGTGGACGATTGGGCATAGGCGCACAAGCTGTCCTGGGCTACACACACCTGATCAAAGAGTTTAAGGATAACGACGCACTCTTGGTGCCGGTGCTATGGGGTGAAAAGCAAAACCACAAGAATGCGCTGCACATCTTGCTGCCAGCAGACAAAGTCACTTTTGTGTACCTGAACCTGGATACACACCTGGAAGATTTCAAATTCTGGATGGCCCACGAGCTGGCGCATGTGTACACCCCCGATTTGGCTGGCACGAACGAAGGCGAGGATTTTGCCGACGCCTTTGCTGGCGCGCTGCTGTTTCCACAAAGCTGTGCTGAAGCGGCCTATGCAAAAACCAGTCAATGCCGTGGGGCAACGACGATGTTGAACTCGCTGCTTGAGTCCGCTCACGCGCATTCAATTTCGCTTTACACCGTCTTCAGGCAGGTTCAAAACTTCGCGCATGCGAAAGGATTGCCACCGCTTCCACTGTTGGATACGCAAGTTCACGCAACACGAAACAATCAACGCAATGGCCTCGTCAGCGAGACTTTGTTTGAGCCGATGCCGCCTAAATCCGAGGATTTGATTGCAGTCACGGCGCATGTCTTTGATTCTGCTTTTTTCATCGCCCTGAAACAAATGCTCATCGAACGCGGTACAGGCGCGGGCTATGTGCAGCAGATTCTGGATATTGGCTTGCAAGATGCCATGGCATTGCATAGCGCCTTGCTTGGAGAGTCAGTCCATTGACACTGGCGTTGCTCGATACCAATGCCTACCTCAGGCTGGCCAAGCGCATACGGCCTTTGCTGGGCAAGAAGTTCGGGCAAAAAGACTATGTTCTCACTATCCTGAAGGATGTTGAAGAAGCGGTGCATCGCAGTCCAAGGCTGCGTCACAACTTTCCCTGGTTTGATATTGACGATTTGACGGCAGAGCGCATGGCACAAACTCTGCGCTTGAATGCAGACGAAAAAGCCAAACTGGCAGCTGCGACCAGCGTTTTACATGGGCTGGTCCAGATGGAACCCGCCAGATTCATGACGCATCGGCGTTCCCCACCGTCTTACACAGATTGCCGCGTCTTGGCATTTGGCCAAATTCGGCCAACCATCGTGGTGACAGACGATCTTGGCATGCATGAATTAGCCAGCATGGTAGGCATTGATCAGATCTGGCATGGGCATGAGTTGTTAAAAAAGATGCTGAGTGCACAACTCATTGACAACAACCTTGTACGTGAAATTTACGAAGCACTAGAAACCAATGGCGATATGCCAGCCACTTGGCGTGAAGCAAAACACAGCACCTTCGTCAAAGTATTTGGCAAACCCGCCGCTTAAATCACGGTGACAAACAAAAACAGCACCCGCAGGTGCTGTTTTACTCATTTCAGAGGCAATTTTCGCCTATAGCCGACATATTCATTGCCTAAACAGCTATTAATTACATAGCAATTTAACCCTTCGACAAGCTCAGGGCGAACGGGTGGGTATTACGCCTCTCCCGCCTTCACCTTCAAGCGCCAAGCATGCAACAACGGCTCGGTGTAGCCGCTTGGCTGCTCTAGTCCTTTGAAGACCAAATCTGTCGCGGCTTTGTAGGCGGCGCTGGTTTTGAAGTTGCCGGCCATGTTTTTGTAGAGCGTGTCGCCGGCGTTTTGGCCGTCAACCACGGCTGCCATGCGCTCAAAGGTGGCGTTGACTTGGGCGGTGTTGGTGATGCCATGCAAGAGCCAGTTGGCGATGTGCTGGCTGCTGATGCGCAGGGTGGCGCGGTCTTCCATGAGGCCGATGTTGTGGATGTCGGGCACCTTGCTGCAGCCCACGCCCAGGTCGATCCAGCGCACCACGTAGCCCAGGATGCCCTGGGCGTTGTTGTCGAGTTCCTGCTGGATGTCGGCCGGCGACCAGCTCGGTTTCTTCAGCACCGGGACCGTCAGCAGGCCGGTCAGCAGGGCCTCGCGCTCGGCATCGACATCGATCGTCTCCATCCGCTTTTGCACCGCGAACACATCGACCTGGTGGTAGTGCAGTGCGTGCAGGGTCGCGGCCGTCGGGCTCGGCACCCACGCCGTGTTGGCGCCGGCTTTCGGGTGCGCGATTTTCTGCACCAGCATCGCGGCCATCAGGTCGGGCATGGCCCACATGCCCTTGCCGATTTGCGCCTTGCCGCGCAAGCCGCAGTCCAGGCCGACCAGCACGTTGTTGCGCTCGTAGGCCTGGAGCCAGGCGCTGGTTTTCATGTCGCCCTTGCGGATCATCGGCCCGGCCTGCATGGCGCTGTGCATCTCGTCGCCGGTGCGGTCGAGGAAGCCGGTGTTGATGAAGGCCACGCGCGCCGGCGCGGCGCCGATCGCAGCCTTGAGGTTGACGCTCATGCGCCGCTCTTCGTCCATGATGCCCATCTTCAGGGTGTTGCGCGGCAGCCCCAGCAGGTCTTCGGTGCGGGCGAACAGTTCGTCGGCAAACGCCACTTCAGCGGCGCCGTGCATCTTGGGCTTGACCACGTAGATCGAGCCGGAGCGCGAGTTGCGGATGCCGCCGGCATCG
>JAYUCJ010000261.1:0-1019 GCA_043740415.1 Polaromonas sp.
TCCAGGCGGTATTTACCAAACCAACTTCAAAGACATGCAAGCAAAACACCCTGGCCGCGCTTTGGAAAAAGCCGTCAAAGGTATGTTGCCAAAAGGCCCATTGGGCTACGCCATGATCAAGAAGCTCAAAGTATACGGTGGTGCTGAACACCCGCACACGGCACAGCAACCTAAAGTGTTGGAAATTAAAGGCATGTCTGACAATGCCTTCAAAGCAGCTAACAAGGGAGCCGCAAAATGATCGGTGATTGGAACAACGGAACCGGCCGTCGCAAATCCAGCGTCGCCCGTGTTTTCATCAAAAAAGGCTCAGGCCAAATCAAAGTCAATGGTAAAGACATCGCCGAGTACTTCGGCCGTGCGACTTCTATCATGATCGTGAAACAACCGCTGATGTTGACCAACCACGCTGAAACGTTTGACATCATGGTCAACGTCGCAGGCGGCGGCGAGTCCGGTCAAGCCGGTGCAACACGCCACGGTATCACCCGTGCGTTGATGGACTATGACTTGACGTTGAAGCCTGAGCTGTCAAAAGCTGGCTTCGTGACGCGTGACTCACGTGAGGTTGAGCGTAAAAAGGTCGGTTTGCGTTCTGCGCGTCGTCGCAAGCAGTTCAGCAAGCGTTAAACCGCTTCAGTCGCAATTTTCTACGGGAAATTGCTGCTGCTACAAAGCCGCACAAGCCAAACTTGTTGCGGCTTTGTTGTTTCAGCTTCTGCTACTTAAGCTTTTAAACAATTATTTATTCGATAATCCCCCATGCGTTTTCGTTTGCTTCGCCGTCGTTTAACCATCAGTGCACCAAGTATGACGGTTCGCGGTGCTTTGCCATGGCCATTACGCTGGGTGGCATTGGCGCTGATGTTGGGGTTTTCAGCCGCGATTGGTTTGTGGGCCTTTGAATTCGGCAAAGACATCGCCGGGCTTGACCGTGACGCGAAAGAAGAATTACTTAAGCTACGCGCAGAAGTCACCCAGCTGCGCGCAGAAAATGACAAGCATCTATCGATCGTCAA